>NZ_JADBUN010000028.1:0-25071 GCF_020245625.1 Microcystis sp. M049S2
TCCCTCGGTTGTACCAAGCTTCATGATAATCGGGTTTAATTTCTAAAGCTCGATCGTAAGATGCGATCGCTTCTGCCCATCTGCCTAAATTACCTAACGCAACCCCTCGGTAGTTCCAAGCTTCATGGTCATCGGGTTTAATTTCTAAAGCTTTGTCGTAAGATGCGATCGCTTCTGCAAATCTGCCTAAATCATCTAACGCAACCCCTCGGTAGTTCCAAGCATCATGGTCATCGGGTTTAATTTCTAAAGCTTTGTCGTAAGAGGCGATCGCTTGTTCGTATTCTTTTCCCATTTGATGAATTAAGCCTTTTTTATGCCACAATTCAGATGTTTGAACAGGATCGAGAGATGGGGAATCGCTTAAATAGGCCTTAATTTCGGCTAACTTTTCCTGTCGTTGTTGGGGAGTAAATTGCTGATAGGTATCGAGATCGCCGTCTAAATAAACCAGTCTTCTAATTTCTCTTTCCAATATGTCCTTATCGGTCGGAAATTCATAAACTCCCGAATACCAATCAAAAAAATCCGACGCACGACGAATAAAATACCGCAAGGCAAATTCCGGCAATAAGAATACTAAAGTAAAGGGAAATTGCCGCTCAAATCGCTCACGGGATAGGTTTAAATAGCCTAAAATCTTAGGAACTCCGGCCCAGGTTCCCCCATAAACCGGACTTTGACTCGACAAGAAATAGCCTTCACTTTCCGCTTCTTCGTAGCGCAGTAGTGCATTTTCTAAACCGCGCACAAAAAGAATGTTTAGATTGGTATAATTTGGTAGATCGACAATTTTCTCATACAAATTATCGGTTTCTGAATCAAGTTGCAGGACTTGAATATTTTTATTAGGTAAATCTTGACTGACTCTCCGAATAATCTCATCAGCTTGCACGGGAGAACAGCGAACAAAGAGTAAATTAAAGCCATTTTTTCGTCTCAGCGATCGCAGTAATGCTTGATAGGATTCTGCTGCTGTTAGGGGTTGCTCTTCTCGCAATCCTTCAAAATCCGATTCCTGAGAGTTAGTTAAGGGTTTTACTTTTTGGTTTGTCATTATTATAATCCTCCCAGTGTGGGTTGGCTGAGGATTGCGTCTTTAAACTCCTTAATTTTGGTAATTAAAGGATGCACATCATACCAACTTTTTAACTCTGCATCTGCATCAAAATAAGCATATTGTAAAATACAACGATTGAATAATAATTTACGATGAGCTTCATCATTTTGAATTTCGTTGGTACGATATACCTTAGCTAGAATTTTCCACTGCTCGTGTTCTACTGTTCTCTGATAGACATCTCTAGCTTGAGTTATTGCTCTTTGAGCAGCTTTTGCGGTAATAGGTAAAGCATCCACATGATCTAAAGCGGTTTGCATTAATAAAATTAGGTTTCGTACATGACCTCCAGTCATTAAACATAATCGCTCCAGAACTTCTTGACTTTCAAAAATATCTGTTTCTAGCTTTTTCTTCGGT
Source organism: Microcystis sp. M049S2 (assembly GCF_020245625.1). NCBI lineage: Bacteria > Bacillati > Cyanobacteriota > Cyanophyceae > Chroococcales > Microcystaceae > Microcystis > Microcystis sp. M049S2. The sequence goes on from NZ_JADBUN010000028.1 coordinate 1,481, forward strand.
AAAAATTGCTGCGTTCTTTTCTCAATAATAGCCTTAATTTTTGCCATACCATCAGGATTAATAGTACGATCAAGATTGCGGATCATAATCATCGGTAAAACCATCGGGTCATTATCATAAATATCCCTTAGATCATTGGCCCGATTAGAATAGGCCATTGAAATAGGTATAGTATAAATCAAATGACAATTTAACCCCTTTAATTGATTAGCTCTATCTAAAAAAATCTCATCATGATTAGTTTTATGATCTCGCCGATATATCGGTACGATGCGATCTAAGTTATCAACAATTACCACTAATTTTGTTGAATCATCTAAGACAGTTTTGCTATTATCAATAAACTCATTTAGTGCTGTTAACAGGGTAACAGTATGAGGATTGATTTTATTTCTTATTTCTTGTCTTTGACTGGGAATTGCCCGAATCGCCGCAGACAATTTACCAAAATATTTAATCAAGTCTCCCGTTTCTAATTTGACATCTTCCACTTTAATCTCTGTTAAAGCTAAATCAATTAAATCCTGCCAACGGGATTTTATCCAGTTTTTTAAGGGGGTTGAATTAGCCTGTTTTAGTTGTTCTAATAAATGGCGCGTACAGGCAATGAGAATATCTGTATATTGAGCATCTTCTGGATCGATATCGTCTTCATCTGCGGCAAAATAAACAACAAAACAATTTTTTTGCTCTAGATATTTTTTCAGCCGCAATAATTCCGTGGATTTCCCCCCTCCTCGATGTCCTGTGTAGAGTTGATGGGTGTAGTCTGTTGGCAGCGCACGAATAATTTTTCTGCCTAAATCTTGACAAACATCAGCATCCGCTCTCACTGCTTTTAGATCCACATAAAAGGGACTATCGGCAGGTAAAGGAACTGGTTTAAAGGCATTAGCAAGATTAGCGATCAATTGTTCAGACATAGGCGACTATAGCTTGATTGATGTCATTATTATAACAATACTTATTGACAAGATGTTATACCAAATCCGCTTTTAATATTACGACTAACTCTCGATCGAACTTCAAAAACCCAGTTATGGATTTTTTCCCCCTACTCCCCACTCCCGATTAAAATTGAATTGCACTCATATCTAGGGATAAAAAGCGATCGAGTCCTAAATACATCCAATAAATAGAGTTTGGGGATTCCTGAATAGTTTTTTGAAATCCCAAGGCGGCGGCTAATTTTTCATAATCGGGATGAATAATCAAAGTATGTAAATCGCAGAGATTAGGAAAATCTAAGGTCATTCTCTGGAGAGTTTTTTGGGCATCTTGCAGGAAGATTAAACGATATTTTTCTAAATAATTAGCATCAATCATCCAACTGCGAATAAATACCGAAAGACAATTTTCATCTCCCACGGATGCCATTTTAAAAGGATCCTGTTCGTTGATCGCACTTAGATGTAAACTCTTGTTAGGAGAGGTAAAAAAATTCGCTTCCGACTCGTTTGCGGTGGGATAGAGCAGATAAAAACCGACGGGATTAAGATTATCTACCCGACGCAAAACTCGCATACCTGTGGTGTAATCTTTTGACCAACCCCGCAACAGACGAGAAATGCGATGGGGAATTGCCTCAGCATTGCGATTCATCCAGTTATAATTGCGTGTCAGCAAGTTAGCCACAGGAATCGCATCACAACGGGGATTAAATTGATCTAATTGCAATTCCACAGATGATTCCGAGCTATCAGGCTCTAAAATCCCCGTAATTGGCTTGATTTTAATTCTGGTTGTGTTGCCGTCAAAAATTTTTTCAATTAAACCAAGGGCTGCTAATTTATCTAACATCATACCCGCCGAGCGTTCGCTGCCCTGGTCCTGATCCTGATAAAATAAATCCGATGCTTGCCGATGGGTACATATAATGGCAGTGGTGGGAAAAATTAACTGGGATAAAGGGGGTTTTGCCTGTCCCTCCTTGGCGATCGCATAAATCCAAAGACGCAGAAAACAAGTGGCACGCACCCGGGTTAATCCCACTCTCCTCACCAAGCGCTCGATCATTTGTTCTTGTTTTTCCCAAGAATACCAAATTTTCAGGTGTTTGCTCTCCATCTTTTCGGTCCTAGATTCTGACAACGATTATACTTGATACTTCACCCCACTTCACCCCACTTCACCCCAGTTCTCAACCCTCCCCCTACTAGATAGCGCTCATTGTTGTTGCACCTCTAGAAGAGACAGAATGGGTGTAGAAACATTTAGGAGACGATTATGAACGATAAAAAATACGGTACTGCTCCCAGTCATACTCAAGCGTGGATTTTTCAAACTTGGTTATCTTTTATTGTCTCTATTTCCGCCACTTCTTTAGGGGTTATTTATCTACCAGTAGATGCGTGGATTAAAGGTTATTTAGGCATGGGTTTACTATTTACCGTCGGTTCCACCATTAATTTATCAAAAACTGTCCGCGATATCGAAGAATCTAAACGCTTAATTAATCGCATTGATGAAGCAAAGTTAGAACGGATATTGAGTCAGTACGATCCCTATAAGGAGTAGTTTTTCCCAGTTATTGGTTATCAGGTTTTTCGATTATTCTCACTCTTTTTACTTGCTTAGGAGAGTTTATATGCTATTCACAACTAATCTAATCAGTGTGACCAAAGGAATAATTTCTCTTTTACAAAATCCCGGTAATACGATGTCTGTATATGATATTGAAGATGGCTTAAAAGAGAGTTGGTTACAGCGATTATCTTTACAATATGTTAAAAGCGATCGAGCTACCGCCCAAATGATTGCCCAAAGATATCTAGCCGCTAGTCCCTGTTTAGAAACCCTGCTAAAACTCCCAGAAGATTCCCTAGGTTATCATTATGCTACTCACCTAATTAGTCTCAATTTTGATCCTAATTTTTATCGGTCTATTCAGGTCAATTCTGATACAGATTATCTGCTGCTTCGCCTACGGCAAACTCACGATATCTGGCATATAGTCACGGGTTTTGGTGTCGATGGCATGGGAGAATTGCAACTGAAAGCTTTTGAATTAAGTCAAACTCGTCGCCCTCTAGCTATTGTCATAATTTTAGGGGGATTATTGGGAGCTTTATTTTCTTCGCCACTTTCCTTACATTCTCTCTGGGAAGAGATTGTCATCGCCTATAATTTGGGCAAAAATACTCGACCTTTTTTAGCGCAAAAATGGGAACTAGCTTGGGAGAAACCCCTGCTAGTTTGGCGGCAAGAATTGGCGATTGTCCACTCGAACCTAGGAAATTAATTTTGCTGGACTACTTAAGTAAGTGGTTATAATTAAATTGAGGATGGATTTTGTCTTTGATCCCCCCTTAATCCTAGGGTTTATTCATAGTAGGGTTGATTCATGAATCAACCCTACCCTTAATCCCCCCTTAATCCCCCCTTGATAAGGGGGGCATATGATAATTTTTAACGCCTCCCTACTTAGAATAATCGACTAAACCGAATAAATCCCGATTAATCGGACAAAATAAGGCAATTTGCCCATTCAGGGGTCAGAGGACAGAAAAATTCTCAGACTATCGGGAAAAAGTGACAGGGGAAAAATTTTTCTGGACTGGAGTAGCCAAAAAATCCCAGTCCGGGTAAAATTGATTATCGATCGATTGTGTGAGGAGTCCGACCCCCATGACCAATAAACACACAGCAAGGCTGCTGGGTAGTTACCTGCAGCGCCTGCCTGCTCATAGCTGGCTCATCCTAGTTTTTTGGGCTTTGATTATCGCTCCAGTCCAAGCTGCTGTCGAATTACGCATTGCCATCAGTAAAGGTGTTAGCGCCGTCTCCGTGGGTAGTTCCACCGATGCTGTGGTGAAAGATGGGGCCGGGAGAGTCCTAGGAGAATTAACCGCCATGAATGCCCTCAATGCTAATCCCAGAGGAAAAGCGGTGGGTTTGGCCGATTGGCAGGCCAGTCAATTGATCATCGAACCGGAGAATGATGGTTACGTCTGGATTAATGATCGCTGGTATCGAGGACGCACAAGGATCATTCGGCAAGGTTCTGGGGTGACAGCCCTAAATTTAGTCGATTTAGAGGAATATCTCTATAGTGTCGTCGGTGCGGAGGCGATTCCCTCCTGGCCGCAAGAGGCCTTAAAAGCCCAATCTGTGGCGGCGCGTACCTATGCCCTCTACCAAATGAATACTTCTGGTAATCGCATCTACGATCTAGATACTACCACCCGCACCCAAGTTTATAAGGGTCTAGAAAGCGAGTTTACTAGCACCCACGAGGCGGTTAATGCCACCGCCGGACAAATTATGAGTTTCAACGGCAAACCGATTCTAGCGGTGTTTCACTCCTCCTCCGGGGGCCATACGGAAAATGTCGAGGATGTTTGGAATTCCCCCTTACCCTACCTGCGCGGTGTCGTCGATTACGACCAAGTCGCCCCGGTATTCCAATGGTCAAAAAACTTTAGCGCCGGGGAATTAGGCCGTTTAATTGGTGGTGTTGGTCGTGTGCGATCGCTATCTCCCGAAAGAACCACTCCCCACGGACGAGTGATTAGAATGCGTATAGTGGGCGATCAAGGCTCTAAATTAATCTCTGATACCCAATTACGGCGATTCCTCGAGCTGCGTAGTACCCTATTCACGATTTCAGCTAATAACGGTACTTTTGCCATTAATGGTCGCGGTTTCGGTCATGGGATCGGTTTAAGTCAATGGGGCGCTTTTTCCCTCGCTGACCAAGGAGTGACTTATGACCGGATTCTCGGCCATTATTATCAAAATGCTCGTTTGACTGAAATGCCCAATTAAAAAGGCTGTCAGCCGTTTCCAGTAAACTGATCACTGATAACTGATAACTGATTGTGAGATAATGTCTAATCTCACTTGTAATTTTTGACTTGCATGACCATCGTTACCGAAGCCTTAACCGAGTTGGAACCAGTCATAAAAACTACCTTTACCGTTGAGGAAATTCGCCAACTACTGCCCCATCGTTATCCCTTTGCCCTAGTTGATCGGATTATTGACTATGTACCCAGTAAAAAAGCCGTTGGCTTAAAAAATGTCACGATCAACGAGCCTTTTTTCCCCGGTCATATTCCCAGTCGTCCCTTGATGCCGGGGGTGTTAATTGTTGAATCCATGGCCCAAGTGGGGGGGGTGATTTTGACCCAATTACCCGGGATGAAAGGGAAATTTTTTGCCTTCGCTGGCATTGATAAAACCCGTTTTCGTCGTCCTGTGGTGCCGGGGGATCAACTAATCATGACGGTGGAATTATTATCCTTCAAGATGAATAAAATTGCTAAAATGCAAGGGGAAGCAAGAGTCGATGGGCAATTGGCCGCCCAGGGCGAAATGATGTTTTCCGTCTTTGATTGACCTATGAATTTTGATCGAGATCGTCTCCGACAAGAACTAAATTTATTTGCTATTCTAGGGGCTTTTATTACCAATATTTTCGCTAATATTTTTCCTCTCAAGGGCGAAAATATCGGGGCTATCTCGAATACAGTTTTTCAAGATGTCTTAATTGTTCCCGCTAATTATGCTTTTGCGATCTGGGGATTAATTTATCTGGGTTTAATTAGTCTGGGAATTTACCAAGCTTTGGCTTTCAATAAAACTGAACCGCGTTTGCGTCGGTTAGGCTACGAATTAGCCATCGCTAGTGCTTGTCAGATTCTCTGGGTAATTCTCTTTCAATTGCGTTTTTTTACCCTGTCTTTACTGGCAATGCTAGGCATTTTAATTCCTCTCATCCGGCTTTATCTTCGCTTAGAAATTAATCGCTTGATTGTCAATCGTAAACAGGGTTTATTAGTTAATGCTCCTATTAGTATTTATTTCGCTTGGATTACCGTAGCCACGATTGTCAACGTCGCTTCGCTGCTAGATTGGAGCGACTGGCAGCGATGGGGTCTAACTGACCAGATATGGACGGTAATAATCCTGGTTATCGGGGCGATAATCGCGATTTTAGTCGGTTTAAAAAGAAAAGATCGGGCTTTTATCGGGGTGTTTATCTGGGCCTTCTTGGCGATCGCTGTTAAACAGATTTCTCTGCCTCTAATTGCAATAACAGCGATTATATTAGCGATTACCCTAACTTTTCTGGTTTTTCGTGGCAATTTTCGCCCTCTGAGTCGTTAAGATGCCGGATTACAGCGAATTTCGACGATAAAGCCATCGGGATCGTAGAAGTAAACCCCTCTCCCAGTCGGCCGGGTTACGGGTCCACTAGCAATAGTAATTCCCTGACTTTGTAGCACTTCTAGGGCAAAATCGAAGCATTCCGGGGCAATATCGAAGGCTAAATGGTTGGCACGGGTAAAAGCGATTTCGGGATTGTCGTCGGGAGGGTTTAAATCTGGTTCCCAAAATAGGTCAATTACTGTACCATCGGGGGTGATAAAATTGGCCACTTTTCCCTGGGCAACTAATTCTTTTAAGGTACTGGGAATTTTTTCCCCCACTAATTCCTCTAATCCTAATATTTCCCCATAAAAATGACGAGAGGCATCCATATCTTTGACGTTGAAAGCGATATGATGGACTTTTCGCAGTTGACCGATTTTGAGTTTTTTCGCAGTTACGAAAGGGCTAATAGTCATTTTAGTTAGGGTTTGCGGCAAAAAGTTTGTTGGTGGGGTGTGGGGTGTGGGGTGTGGGGTGTGGGGAGAACAAATAAAAATAATCTCCTGACGACGGGCGACTTAAGAGTTAATTTTTTGCAATAATTGTCGAATGGATTCTGCATCTTGAGCGTTGGGTAGGAGAGCGAGATAGAAGCCTAAATCCTGTTGCGCTTGGCTGAGTTGTCCAATTTGATAGTAAACTAAACCTCGATCGCGCAGCTCTAGGGGATGATTAGGAATGAGCAAAAGTAGTAGATCTATTGTCCGAATTGTCTGAGACCATTGTTGACGATTCAGGTAAATATATTTTAAATTAGTCAACAAACGTAACAAAATTTGCTGATTGGTAGCAATATTGAGAAAATGTTCTTCTAATTTAACTGGCTGTTGATAAACTTGACTTAATCTTTCTTGACAGTCCTGTTTAAATAGGATTTCACCACCGTGAAAGGGATCGACAAAAATTTCTACTTCCTCGAAATCGGGACGGATAATAAAATGCCCAGGCATACCAATTCCTACCATAGGAAAATCGATCTGTTTGGCAATCTCTAAATAGATAATCGAGAGAGTGAGCGGAATACCCGTGCGGCGATCAATTACGTCATTTAAGTAGCTATTGCGGGGGTCATAGTATTCTTGGGTATTACCGGTAAACTGTAAATCTTCAAACAAATATTGATTGATAACCTTGACTATTTTTAAAGGATATAATCTATCGGGTAGGCGTTTTTTTACCTCGTCAGCCATTAAGTTTATCCTATTTAAATAGTGATCAATCTTGAGACGGGGATATTCAAAATTGGCTATTTGTAGAGCTGCCCGAGCTAGATTTATCTCGGAGTCAGGATGTTGAATTGTTTCGATGAAAGCTTGGTATAAGAGTTCAAGGGTCATTAGAAAAGGGTATTAATCAGATTATCAACTATTTTAACCGATCCTTCTGGTTTTATCGCTTCTCTTTTCTGAATCAGCATTAAAGATTCAGCGATTTAGATGAGCTTTCTCCGGAGGAGTAACGAGAAATCTTGTCAAGGTCTAGATTAACCACTGCTTTTTCTAAAGGGATCGTGCGACAATTTTTAGATTGATCCTGCACTTGATAAACTAATTGATTTGTCCAATCTAAAGCAGTTAACCAACCACTTTGGGGATGATAAACCCCAGTTTCAATGTCTAGCCAACCGCTGCCGCGAGCTAGTTGCCCCGGTTTGACATCGGGAAAGGTAAAGGTTAAAGTATGACCTGTGATAATTAGTTTATCCTTGAAATAGGGTTGGGTCATGGTATGAAATTCGTTTCTAATCCAACAAAACTGCTCGTTTGTTTGCTGTTCAAGGGGATATTCTGGGTGTACTCCCGCGTGAACTAACCAAATATCTCCTAGGTCTAAATAAGCGGGTAGGGATTGGAACCAATTGATATGATCGGCGGGTATATTGTTATTATAACTTAGTAGTGTCGCCGCCCCGCCACTCTCGATCCAACCGTTTAACCATCTTTCAGAAACTTCTTTTCCTGCCAGAGCTTTTAAGAGCATATATTCATGATTTCCTAGGAGACATTGGTAGTTATTTTTGATGACAAAATCCACCACTTCCAAGCTCTGCTCTCCTCGATCGATTAAATCCCCCAGAAAATAAACCTCATCCTCACTATCGGGATCAACTCGGTTTAATAGTCGCAAAAGTGCCTGAAAATTACCATGCACATCTCCGATAATAATACGACGCGGTTCTTGAGTTTGTTTCCCTATTTTTCTAAAAAACATACACCCCTCTCTAATCGCTGACAAGACTAAAATTGCTACTCTTTTATTGCTAAAAAGGTAGTTTTTATAAGGTCTTAATTTTATTATAGGACAAAGCTTTTCCTCTGACAGTCACTTTCTCCCAAGAACTCCGGCAGAAAGGCAGTAATTGTTTTGTAAAGTATTTTTGCAATCTCTGGACAGAGAGCGGGCGGGTTATGGTATTATTTTTTTACGATCAGTTTTTATACAATTGGATGTAAGCATCTGTGCTTATACGCAAAGATTCCCATTATATAAAAAAGTATCTCAAAAAAATGCTCCTTTGTCAAGCACTATCAAAAAAAAAGTTTTTTTTTGAGATTATAATAAAAAAAAATTAGTTTTCTGCTGCTATGATAACCCTAATTAACGCTAGAATTCCCGCCCATCAGGATCGACAACAAATAGAGATAAATGCTGCGGGAAAGATCGAGAGAATCACGGAGATGGGGGGAAGGAAAAAAGGGGAAAAGATTATCGATATGGAAGGAGATTGGCTATCCTTAGGAGGAGTAGATTTACAGATCAACGGAGGATTAGGATTAGCATTTCCTGACTTAGAAATAACAGATCTAGAAAAGTTAGATAAGATTAGCGATTATCTTGGGAATCAAGGAATTGATGGTTATCTTCCCACCCTAGTCACCACGTCTGTGGAGAAATTTCAAAAATCCCTCTCAGTAATTGCCAAATATATCGAGAAACAGCAACAGGAAAATCGAGCGAGCGCGCAGGTTTTAGGAGTACATTTAGAGGGACCATTTTTAAACTATGAAAAAAGGGGGGCGCATCCGGGACAATATCTTTTAATCCCAAGTATAGAAACAGTAGATAAAATCTTTGGAGACTACTTATCGATTGTAAAAATTATCACCCTAGCCCCAGAATTAGATAGTAGCGGTACGGTGATTAAATACTTAAGCGATCGAGGGATTACCGTCAGTTTAGGACATTCGCAAGCGAGTCAAGAAATAGCAAAAGAAGCCTTTTTCCAGGGGGCAAAAATGGTTACTCATGCCTTCAATGCCATGCCTCCTTTACATCATCGTCAACCGGGTTTATTAGGGGAAGCAATTATCAATTGCGATGTGTATTGTGGGTTAATTGCCGATGGTCAACACATCCATCCAACCATGATAGAATTATTACTAAAAGCCAGTAATTATCATCGAGGAATTTTCTTAGTTAGTGATGCTTTAGCGCCGATTGGTTTAGGGGATGGTGTCTATCCCTGGGACGAGAGAGAAATTGAAGTTAAACAGGGAACAGCAAGACTTTTTGACGGTACTTTAGCGGGAACGACCTTACCCTTATTACAAGGAGTAGCCAATTTAGTTAACTGGGGAATATGTGATTTAGAAACGGCGATTCTTCTAGCGACAGAATCCCCCAGAAAAGCGATCGGATTAGCGGGTTTATCGGTGGGACAACCTGCAAACTTTTTGCGCTGGCAATCGGCATCAAATTGGGAAAGATTGGATTTCCGCCAGCATTTTGGCCTCTAACTGTTGAATGAGGGTATCGAGATCGACTTCGAGGCGATCAAAACATTCAGGAGGGGAAAGATCGGGTTGAAAATAAATCAATTTTACCTGACCATCACCGATAGCAACTATAGCCACTTCTTCCCTGGGATTATAGCGATAGATAATCCCAAGCATCTCTTGAATTTTGCAATTAACCTTGCGATTTAATTTCTCTAGAGCCTCCCTAGAACAACAGACAAAATGGGGCTGGGGTTTAAGATCGATGCCCAAGGTTTCTTGAGCATCTTCTCCCCATTCCGAGAGTAAACCCCACATTAAACTGGCTAATTCCCGTTGATTTTCTTGCACAAATTGATCTAATTGATAGCGCCATTGATTAGCGGGATCATCGGGGATTGGTTGTTCAAATCTCATCATTAGCCTCTTTTCAGTTATCAGTCATCAGTCATCAGTTATCAGTCATCAGTTATCAGTTATCAGTTATCAGTCCTTGATAAGGGGTGTGCCGATCCCCCCTGCCCCCCTTGATAAGGGGGGTGCCGATAGGCGGGGGGATCCCCCTTAATAAGGGGGGAAAGCTGACAATTTTTAACACCTACCTACTTAACGACGGTATTCATCACCGCAATCACCGATTAACTGCAATAAATCCCGGGATTTTTGCAAGACATGATCAATTTTTTGATAGTCTTGGGGAGATAATTGAAAATCGAAAATACGGGCATTTTCTTGGATATGTTCAGCAACACCCAAACGCGCCCCGATAATTGCCCCGGCTACGGCTTTTTGTTCGAGAACGTAACGCACTGCCACATTAGGAATGGTGACATGATAGGAATCAGCGATCGCTTTAAGAACAGTTAATAATTCTTGGAATAATTGCCAGTTTCCCCAAGCATTGATCATGTTTTTATATTTCCGTAAACTAGCGGTATTGAGACTCATGGCATTGGGTTCGGGATGACCGAGATATTTTGCCCCTAATAAGCCTCCTGCTAGAGTACCATAGGCGAGGAGATAGATGTTATGTTCTTGGCAAAATTGCGCCATTTTGACGAGGGGACGGCGATCAATCAGGGAAAACTGGACTTGATTGGAGACTATTTTAATCCCGGCGCTGAGAATAATTTTTAAATGTTCCGTGTCGAAATTAGTCAAAGCCAGGTGTTTAATTTTGCCTTCCTGTTGTAATTCTCCTAAAAAATATAAGGCATCTAGATAATTTTTATCGCGATAATCCCACCAGTGAAACTGCAATAAATCGAGACTGTCCACATCCATGCGACGCAGGGAAATAGCGATATTTTTTGCGACTATTTCCTTAGTCATTTTACCCGGACGGGGAACCCATTTAGTGAAAGCTTGCAGATTATTTAAGGCATCAATGCCCCTTTGAGCGACTAATTGACGACGAAATTCACCGATAAAATCTTCGGCTGGACCGTAATGATCGGCCAGATCCCAAGTGGTGAAACCGGCATCTAGATAGGAGAACATACTAGAGATCGCTTTTTGCGGTGCGATCGAACCATGGGCGCCTGAAACCTGCCACATTCCGTTCAAAATACGGCAAATTTCCAGATCGGGGGTAAACTGTAAGCGACGAGATTCGGACATGGGGACTTTTCAGTGTTGCCAAAGGCACGGCGTAGCCGTCCAGTAAACAGTAAACAGTAATCAGTGAAAAGACAGCAGAAAACTGCCATTGAATACTGCTCACTTAATATTCTATTCTCCTACTGACCACTGATCACCGATTACTGATTCAAGACAGATCGATCGTCCCTGTCCAGAAAAACGCGGCAAAGGGGAAGACCTTCACAAAAATCTCCCCCTGTTTAGGTTTTTGCTGCCCAATTTTTGCCCGGTTAATATTCCACTTCCAATCGCGCTGCGGTGACAGCATCAAAAGCGAAAGCGAGAACTATAGGCATGGGACAAGCGAGGGTGATACAGAGAATTAAAGCTGTCAGAGTCAATCCGATCGCCACTCCTAACCAAAGTTTTTCGGCAGGGGATAGACCTTTTTGGCGCTTAATGTTTTGTAACACTTTGGTGGGAATTGGTTCTGGCATCACGGCATTGGGAGGGAATGCCCAATAATTACTGTAGCGTTCGAGAAATAGCTCTGTCCAGCCGTTTTCTTGACACCATTCTTGAATCCATGGTTCGTGAAAGTGTTTCATTGCTTCCCTGTTAACTTTTTCCAGTGATTACTATAAACATCTCCTGATGTGAATTTCATCCTAGCAAAGCTATCTTAAGGGTCGATCGGATTCAATAAAACTTAATATATGAGTAGTCGGTGGGTAAAATGTATTCTAAGATACAGTGCCAGCGAACGACCAGAACGAACCACAAAGACACAAAGGACACAAAGATCGATCGCTCCCATATAAGTTAAACCGATCACACAAAGGGAAATAATTGTTAAGTAGCTGGTTATAATTAAATTAAAAATGGGTTTGAGGTTCGATCCCCCCTGCCCCCCTTGATAAGGGGGGGTGCCGATAGGCGGGGGGATCTGAAAGTTTTTAATGCCTACCTACTTAAAAAATTTCGGTTCTTGATTCGGTACAGATTGCCTGTAATTTTTGGTCCCAAGTATCGAGGGGAAGGGTATCGAGATAGGCAAAGTCAAAGACAATCCCGATCGAGGGGATAGCTTGCCATTCGGGGGAATGTAGGAGACGATCAAAATAACCTCCCCCGTAACCTAAGCGATAACCTTGGCGATCGCAAGCGACGGCGGGAATTAACAGTAAGTCCACTTCGGCAGGTAAAATGAGAGGTGCGATCGCTGTTGGTTCATAGATGCCATAACGATTTAATTCTAGGGGATCATCGGCAGTCCAACAGTGCCAAGTCAGGCTATCTCCGTCACAACGGGGAAAACCCCAGCGATGGTGTTGGGAAAATAAGGAACTTAAATCCGGCTCTTGACGATAACTGAAGTAAGCGAGAATGGTTTTAGCGTGTTGAAAGAGGGGTAAAGATTGTAAATTTTTGCAAAGTTGCTGACTATTTTCTTGCCAAATATGCTTAGGAAGCGATCGTCTTTGGGCAATTAGTTGTTTGCGTAATTGGGCTTTTTTGGTAGCAGAATCCATAAAATAAAGATAAATAGGAGAGTAAGTAGCTGGTTATAATTAAATTGAAGATGGATCCCCCCTTAATCCCCCCTTAATAAGGGGGGTGTCGATCCCCCCTTAATCCCCCCTTGATAAGGGGGGTGTCGATCCCCCCTTAATCCCCCCTTGATAAGGGGGGCATCTGACAGTTTTTAACACCTAACTACTTAGTAAGAACGATGCTAAATCTATTTAACTCGCTTTTTGGGCGTTATAACGAGAATATCAAGGCCAATGTCGAAATTTACACCTGGGCAACTTGTCCCTACTGTATTCGGGCCAAATGGTTGCTGGGTTGGAAAGGGGTAAAATACACCGAATACAAGATCGATGGGGATGAAAGCGCTCGTCAAGCCATGGCCGAACGGTCCAACGGTAAACGCAGTGTACCACAGATTTTTATTAATAATGAACATATCGGTGGTTGTGATGATTTGTATGCTTTGGATGGTCAGAAAAAATTAGATAATTTACTGGCTAAATGTGGGACTATCTAAAGTCTATTGATGAAAAAGCCTATGAGAAACATCGGCAATGGATGCAGTTAGCTTTAAATTTAGCGGCAACTGCGGGGGATCGGGGTGATGTGCCGGTGGGAGCGGTTATCGTGGATAAACAGGGACATTTAATCGCTCAAGGGGCTAATTGCAAGGAAAAACACCATGATCCCACCGCTCACGCTGAAATTCTGGCGATTCGTGCCGCTAGTCAGGTTTTAGGCAATTGGCACTTAAATGATTGTACCCTCTACGTCACCCTCGAACCCTGTCCCATGTGTGCTGGGGCAATTATTCAGGCTAGGCTAGGATTATTAGTGTACGGTGCTGACGATCCCAAAACAGGAGTTATCCGCACTGTGGCTAATTTTATTGATAGTCCTTTTTCTAACCATCGTTTACCGGTAATTGCGGGAATTTTAGCCAAGGAATCGGGGGAATTATTACAAACATGGTTTGAGAAAAAAAGAAATGTTTAAAGAAGTCAGGGAGATAGGAGTCAATAAGCTGTAATGCCTCTTAGCTTAAAACCCCACACCCGACACCGCACACCCTGCCTCTAGAAAAAACTTTTTCAGCAAACCCTAATTAAAGCAATAGTTAAATCCTGATAAAAATCCTCCTGTTTTAACTCCACTTTTGATTGAGAAGCCAGTAAAAGTAAAGCCCAAAAAATCGCCACCTTTTCCTGTGTTGCCGAGTGACTAGAGGGTTTTTCCGCTTGCCATAAATCTAATAAATACTCAAACTCTATCTCATTTTTCTCTAATTGAAAAAACTTTCTCTGCAAAAAAAAGTCCAGTTCCGCTGCCAATTCCGTCAGGTTTTCTTGGTGGGCTAATTCCGTGATAATTTGTACCGCTTCCCGTCGGGATTGGGGCCGGGGTTTCGGGACAACTACAGGCAGTTTCGGTAAAGCTTCAATCTCTAGGGCAATCTGTTGTAATTGAGTGATTAACTCCTGCAAAGTTACCCGTCTTTTTCGCGGTGGTGGGGCAGCAGTACGACGGCGAATATGATTTTCTAGATAACGGGGTAAAGTTCTTAATTCCCGTTCTAAATCGCTAATTTCCTCATCAATCAGACTTTCTTCTTGCTGTTCCAAAGACAATCTTTCTAGGGTATCAGCCTTAAATAAAACTAACATGGAAGCCCATAAAAAAGCCTGTCCCGATTGGGGTAAATTAGCTTGGGCCATGGCTAAATCTAGATCATTTAATAACCCCAATTCCGCCAAAAAGCGATCGATCACATCAATAACCTGCACATCCCAGGGGTCAATTTCTCCCTGTTCCGCCATTTCTAAAAGAGAGGCGATCGCATCACTGGCCGAGGTGATAGTCATGATTGTAGAATCTTGTAGGATCTCAAAGGATAGAATTTAGCAAGCAAAACCATGGACATATCGATCGCTGACCTGCGCTTGGACTACAATCTCGAAGAATTGCTAGAGTCAGAAACATCTGCCGATCCTTTCATTGTATTTAAACAATGGCTAGAACGGGCGGTATCTTCGGGAAGATTGGAACCCAACGCTATGACTTTAGCCACTATTTCCCCGGAGGGTAAACCCCGGGCCCGCATGGTACTGTTAAAAGACTTCGATCCTCGCGGTTTTGTTCTCTTTACCAACTACCAAAGCGCCAAAGGACAGGAATTAATCGCCAATCCCAATGCGGCCCTAGTGTTTTGGTGGGGAGAATTGCAACGGCAAATTAGGATTGAGGGAACTGTAGAAAAAATCAGCGAGGAGGAATCGGATAATTACTTTTTTGTCCGTCCCTGGGAATCTCGTTTAGGGGCCTGGGCCTCCAATCAAAGTGAAGTGATTTCCGGGCGGTATATCCTCGAAAAACGCCTAGCAGAACTAAAAGAAGAATATGCGGGTCGTGAAGTTCCCCGTCCTCCTCATTGGGGCGGATTTCGCCTAATTCCTAGTTTAATCGAGTTCTGGCAAGGTCGCCCCAGTCGTCTCCATGATCGTCTCTGTTATTATCGTCAAGAAGATGGCAGTTGGCAAAGGCAACGTTTAGCTCCTTAGTTTGATCTTGACACCTTGTATTGGCAAAATAGCTCGATGCTAATTCAATTTGTCATTTTAGTCTTGAGATAATATTAGGTCGATTTCTTTTCCCAACCCGCGCTTACCTTAGCGATCGGGTTGGGCCATTATATCAATTGGAGAAAGGCAATCCCTCAGCCCTAAAGTTTCAGAAAAACGATAGAATTGAAAGGGTTTTGGTTTGCATCTTTCAAAAATAACTAGAGAATTAATATGAATGTTGGACTTCGAGAAACCTTAGAAGCATTGCGGGTTGAACTGAGTAAATCTATTTTAGCCTCTGAGGGTGAGCAGATTCGCTTTGAAGTGGGTGAAATTGAATTAGAGGTTCAATTTGTGGTTGAGCAGTCGAAAGAAGGCAAAGGTGGGCTGAAATTTTGGGTAGTAGAAATGGGTGGGGGTGTCACCAATAAAGATACGATAACCCATAGAATTAAAATTCCTTTAAATTTTTGCCAATAGTGGATAAGAGATATACAATAAAAGAGGTGATCACCCCAAAAGAATCTTTTCTAAAGAGGTAATCAATTAATGAGCGATAACAAAAATAATGTTGGTGCTAGTGTTGTGGCTATTCTGACTGTGGCTGCGGGTATTCTGACTGCGGCTGCACCAGTTATTGTTGCGGTGACTGAACTAATATCTGTACTTAAGCCATCGCCTGATCCTTCTCCCAAAGCAGAACCCCAGAAAACAAACGTTTCTCCTCGTCAAGTTCCCTCGGAGTCTCAACCGTCAAAAGTTACGTTTTCCTGTGGAGAAAGTGAATACAATGGGAAAAGTTTTCCTGCAACAATTGCAACCGGTGATGAATCGATTCCAATTATTCTTTGGAAGCTAGATAATAATCATTTTGGTGATAATTGGCCACCGCTAAAAAGGTGTGAGGAAGTTTCTCGGCGATTCCAAAGAATTTATAATCGTGATGGCTTAAAATATTTAGTTGCCACATTAGAAACCTGGGTTCCCAATAAGGAAGTGCCTGTAATCTGTGCTGTTAAATCAGAAAATTCAGTTTGCCATGAGAAGGATTTATTAATTACTTTAGAATCGAAAGATAACCCTGATGATGTTCTAAAAGAGCTATTAAATCGCCACAAATTACCTAGTCAAGAGCCTCCTGTTTTAAGGGGAGAAACACCGCCTAAGACTTTTGCGGAAGGAAAACGAGTTTTTTATGATATTTCTTCAATTATTCCTTCACCAAAATCTAAAAAGAATACCGAAAAAAGTTTGGAAAAACCTGCTTGGTAAAAATAATTCTGAATTTTATTACTCATTCAAATATATTTGAAAATTTTCTGTGGGAAATTATGAAACTCCATAAATTGACAAGCCTTGTCTTTGTTTCTATTTGTATCGCTATATCATTGCCATTTGGATGTTCTTTGACGTTGGCACAGACGACAAAGGAAATGCAAGCGATTGTGAAGAAACCATTACCTTATTTTGCGGCTGCAAAAACTGGCGACATGACAGGCTCAACTATTGACACAAATAATCCTGAGACTATTAAGCTTATTGAAGAAGGAATTAAACGCGCAGAGTATAAATTATCTGTGTATAAAAAATATTCCAAGGATAGTTATCCAGACCCTCAGCATTATCAAGGCAAACGAATGATAAGTGATTTAATTCAAGAAGCCAACGAACGATTATGTGATTATAATATTAGGCTTGCGGATTTGATAACAAGAGATAAAGAAATTGTAAAATATTGTGGCGATTACTTTAAAGTATTTAACAAAGAATATGCTGCACAATTCAAAAATGATCCATTAGCAGAAGAACCAAATAATATTATAATGGGCTATCCAGAAAAAGAGATAATAATGACGAAATCTTTATATAAACTTAAAGAAAAAAAGTCAGGAATTCAAAAAAATAGAGAATTAATTCAAGGATTAAAAAATGGGCTTAAGACTCAATTAAACTCACTAAAAGAAACTGGCTACTTATATGGGGGAATCCATACTTTAACCATTGGGGAATTAGTTGCAGTAATTAATGATCTCAATTTGATGTTGGCTAGTCATACTAATTCTGTTGATGATTATAAGTCCGCTTTAAATGACTTTAACTTTATGAAGGATAAATATGCGAAATATCTCATGAGAACATTTAGATATGATTCAGATTCATCATTAGCCAAAGAAGGGGCAATGTTAGCTGGAATCGGTCGTCTTCATGAAGCTGAAAGCAAATTTGATCAATCATTTGAAAATCTTCCTTTTGAGTCTTTATCTCGTCTTAAGGATTATGAAAATGTTTTAATCAAGCAAAAGAAATATGAAAAAGCACTAGAAATATCTGATTTGGGACGTTCTCTCAATCTGCTCCGTAATTGGGGTGATTTCGCTCTTTCAGAAGAACAAAGACAAGAACAGTTAAAAAATGAACCCAGAATGACTATTGATGACTTTAAAAAGATAGCAAAAGTCAAAAATATAACCATTGTCGAATACTCATTACATGAAGATGATAAACTTTTAATCTGGGTAGTTACTCCTGATAGCAATGTTTATTTTCGCCAGGTAAATTTATCTAACAAGACAGCGAAAATAGCATTTAACCAAGATAACCTATCGTCAGTTTTATCTATTGAGCGGAATTTTCTCAATTTATTCATTTTTAATTTTATAGTTACAATATTTGTTTTACTGATTTTTGCCAAATCTCAAAATAAAAAATTAGCGATTCTTTTTTGGGGAGTAATTTTAGTTTTAAATACTGTTGGGTGTCAGAACCAAGAACAATCACAATTTGGTCAATCTCAAATTGACAACATTCCCTCTCTAAAAGATTTAATTCAAGTTAATTATGGACTAATTAATCAAGAAAATGGAAGAACAGACATACCCCAAATTATTACTTCTTTGTCAAATAAATATTGTCAAAAATCTATTGAATGTTTACAAAAATTAAATCAAGTATTAATTGAACCAATAGCAGATATATTGCCAATAAATCCTGATGATCATGTGGTATTTATTCCAGATAGTCAATTATTGAAAGTTCCCTTTGCTGCCTTAAGAGATACTCAAGGGAAATACTTGATCGAAAAACATACTATCTATTATGCGCCTTCAATAAAAATTTTAAAAATGCTTCATAATGAGGCTTATTCAAAAGTATCAAATAGTCAGCAAGATGCTGTTATCGTAGGCAATCCTATCATGCCGACCATTAAATTACCTGCCATTGATGAAAGCAGCAGTGAAATTCGTAATATTAAACCTCAAAAACTTGGGCAGTTAAAAGGAACAGAAAATGAAGCTAGGGAAATTGCCAAGATTTATCAAACAGAACCTTTAATTGGAAAAGATGCGACAGGAGAAGTTGTCCTTAAAAAAATGCAGAATGCCGACATTATTCATATTGCCACTCATGGATTTTATACTTCTAGGGGAGTCTCAGTATTAGCGTTAACTCCTACTCGCCCTTCCTGTGTAGAAGATGTCCCCATGGATTGCGACTTCTATAATTTAGAAGATGGTTTTTTGGACTTAGTTTTTAGTCCTACCACTTTCAAGGCAAAATTAGTCGTTTTAAGTGCTTGTGAAACAGGTTTAGCTGGATTGGGTAATTCTAGTTTCATTAATGAATTTATGAAAAAAGGAGTGCCTAGTATTGTAGTCTCTTTGTGGAAAATTCCTGACTCACCATCTGACGAGTTAATGATCAATTTTCATAAAAATCTTCAAAATGATCCAGACAAAGCCAAAGCATTACGGCAAGCAATGTTAAACACTATGAAAAAACATGAAAATCCTGGCTTATGGTCTGCTTTCGTTTTATTTGGAGAAGCAGAAAAACCAACTAATGCTTTAGATTAATCAATTTAGTCCCTTTAATCCTTCCTTTGGGTGGGAGGTTGCCTTAAGAGAAGTGTATCAAAGTATTAAGGATGTTAGTCGGTGGCGGAAATAATTCCTCTTATGATGTATAATTCTAGACCATAGCGGATAAGGTATTCAACCGCTCTAAAAACCTAGCTATCTAATCGATAGGCGCACCTTGAAAACTAGAGTTATAGGGTTCCATAAAGGATTGCTTTTATGGGTAAAAGCTCTAAGCATCAAGTACCAGAGAAACCAATTATTTTAGAGGTTTTGAACTGTATCGTAGGGCATACGAGAACAGGCTTCTGTAATGGAGCGAAAGTCTGAGGAGAGACTCGCCTCTGGGTTAGATACCGCAAGGGGTCTGATTTAAGCGAACTCGTTGAGCCAGAAATTCCAATCAGTGATGATAGAAGAATCCACGTCCGTTCACGGCGCGGAGTATGTCAACGGAAGTGTTACCCGAAACCCTTAGAAATTGCCAGAACGATTGGGTCTGAATACCTGCGTGCAGAGGCATTAAAAGCATTAACAGCCACATTAACCCCTGCTAATGTTGACTTATCTTTCTGGCAAGATGTCCTTCAGGCTTTGGGTACTCTCACTCGTCCTAAATTCCTCAAAACGGTTCCCAACTTAGCGCCTTTAATCCTTCATTTTGGGGGGGAGGTCGCTTTAAGAGAAGTGTATCAAAGTATTAGGGATGTTAGTCGCTGGTGGCGGTGATTGCCCTGTCAATAATTGCTATAATAGCTAAAATGGTCATAATGGCTAGTTTCTATAAAGGTTAGTTATGAAAACATTAGGAGCCTCAGAAGCAAAAAATCGCTTTGGCGAACTGTTAGACTTGGCTCGAAGAGAACCAGTAAAGATAGCAAAAAAGGGACGTAATGTTGCAGTCGTGCTGTCAATCGAGGAATTTGAGAGATTTTCCGAGTTAGAAAATCAACTTTTGGCTTTACAGGCAGAAAAAGCTCATCAAGAAGGTTTTATCGGAACAACAGAAAGTGAGGCTTTACTGTCAGAAATTTTAAATGCTTAAGATTAACCTATCTCGACAGGCAACTAAACGCTTAAAAAAACTGCCAGATAAACACGCCAAACAAGTAGCCACAAAAATAACCGAACTGAGAACAAATCCCTATCCCCAAGATTCTCTAAAGTTAAAAGGATACTCTTATCATAGAGCCGATATTGGTGAATATCGAATCGTTTATCGTGTTGAGGAGCAAACACTAGAAATCTTGCTGATTGACAAACGAAACGATGATGAAATTTATAAACAACTAAAGAGAACAATATAGAGAATCTTAATTATCAACCATCAATTAATTAGCGATATTATTCCTGCTAAAATCAAGAAAAACAAATTATCTTTAAACACTCATGAGCATTAATGTAACATTTCCCGAAGAACTTCTCATTGCCGCCAGAGAAGAAAAAGAAACATTCTCTCGTAAAGTCATAATTTATACATTAGGGCATCTTTATCAAGAAGGAAAAATTTCAGCAGGAATCGGCGCACAAGTATTAGGATGCGATAAATATACATTTTATACACTTCTCTCTGAGTATGGTTTTTCCATTATTGATTACACAGCAGAAGAATGGGAATCAGAAATACAAACCAGCCGTAAATTAGCCAAAAAAATCAAAGAGAATAAAGATAATTGTTAATTCTACACCGATCATCGCCTTATCTTTGATTAATCAATTAGATCTTCTTAATCAGCTATTTAATGAAGTGATTATTCCTTGGGCAGTTTATCAAGAAATTGTCATCACCAGAAACGATAAACCGGGGGCAAAAGAACTCAAAAATGCCAATTGGATTCAAGTTCAAGAAGTTGCATCATCATCTCCTCTTGAACCGCTATTACTAGGATTAGATCGAGGAGAATTAGAAGTTATTCTCTTGGCAATTTCAATCAAACCAGACTGGGTAATTATAGATGAGAAATTAGCAAGAAGAGTTGCCAAAGCTATGGAATTAACCGTCAAAGGAACATTAGGAATTCTCTTGGTTGGTTTTTATGCAGGTTATCTATCTAAACAAGAAATTTTAGATTTATCACAACAGTTAGTTGATTATGGAATTCGTATTAGTTCTCCGATTCTTAATTGGCTAAAAACAGAATTAGACAATGATCATTAATACCAAATCAATGCAAAATAAACTACCATGAAACAACTAATCGTACACATTCGTGACCAAGAAAAAGCAGAAACACTCTCTAAAATTTTAACTGCTTTAGATTTTGTTGACTCTGTAGAAATCATCGAAGATCAAACAACATTATCTGATAACGAGCAAGAATTCTTTGCCCTGGCAGGATTGTGGGAAGACAGGGATATTACCCCTAAATCTATCCGTGAAGCAGCATGGCGAGAAGAAAAACGATGATTTTATTAAAAGTTTAGAACGCTATGAGCCGTCGAATGAATGACCCATCCACATTTCATTGGCGATCGCATTTCTCCCCATCTTTCCACACTCCCTACGCAATCGCAAAAATCCGATAAAATAGTGAATAAGTGACATCCATCAATACAATTTATTACAAAAAATAATTTCTAAGTAATAAAATCATGGCTCAATTACAAACCCTAATGCCTATACTACAAGAATTTCGCCAAGAATTAGCAAAGTTTTATGGAAAACGGTTAGTAAAACTCATCCTTTTTGGTTCACAAGCGCGGGGTAACGCCAATGAGGACTCAGATATTGATATTATGGTCGTATTAAAGGGGCCCATTTCCCCTGGAGATGAAGTGATTCGGATGGCAGACATCGCTACTCAACTAGACCTTAAATATAATACCTTCATTTCTTTGATTCCCATCGCCGATGAAGACTTTGTTCATCGACAAACCCCATTAATGGACAATATTCGCCGAGAAGGGATTGTCCTGTGAACCAAATTTCGTCCTATATCAATCAAGCTAATGAAGAATTAGAAGCGGCCACCCTATTACTTGAAAAAAATTATTATCGTGCTTGTATTTCTCGTTGCTATTATGCCATTTATTGTACAGTCCAAGCTCTGTTAATAGTTAAAAATATCAATACTCGCAGTCATCGAGGGGTACGACAGCAATTTTCTCAACATTTTATTCAAACAGGTGAATTATCATTAGAACTATCAAAAGCATTAAGAATTACCTATGATTTACGACAATTAGGAGATTATGATCAAGTTATTGAAATAACTAGGGAACAAACAAAAATTGCCTTAGAATATGCCACAGTATTTGTAGAACAAGCAAGCCACTGGCTTAATACACATTAGTTTAGTATAAAGAGATATAGCAATTCTCTGACTCATGAGGTACAGTAGCAACAGTGAGTAAACCAATTGCGAATATCTTTTTGAGTAACTTCTAACATAGCTAATTCAATCCCTTCTATTAAGTCTTTGTAAGTTCTCGCCTTCAGTTTTCTTAATATCGCTTTGACTTTTGAGCAAAAGTTTTCAATAGGAGAGAATTCGGGAGAATAAGGAGGTAAATAGATGAGTCTAGCTTTTTCTTGTTCAATTATTTCTCTGACCATTTCTCCGAGATGAATCTTGGCGTTATCCATGAGCAGACAGTCTCCTTCTTTAATTTTTGGCAGCACTTCCTTCAGAATAAATCCTTCAAATGTTACCGCATCCACTGCACCGTATATGTTGACTGATACCACAACTTTTTCTAAGCTTATAGCACTAATTATTGAAATATTTTTCCCTCTTTTTTGTGGTTTTCTTCCCCGAGCTCTTTGGCCAATTAAGGCTCTAGTATAGAGTCTCAAAAGGGCTAAATTTACCCCCGATTTATCGATAAAAATTAGTTTTGATACCTCAATTTTTCGCACTTAGAACCAGTATTCTACTCTTTTTTGCTGCACCCTTTCACTTTCTTTTTCCGCCGCGTGTAGTGTTTTTTTTGAAACTGTAATTGAGTTTTTGCGTAAGCCGCCCCAGGGTGGCTCTACTGACTTTCACCTGTGTCTTTTTATACAGTAAGTCCGATAATTCTTCGAGAGTTGCATCATTGTTAGATTCGATGATTTCTATTAAAATTATCAGTTGTTCACTATTTAACTTGGTTGGCGGACTTCCCCCTTGTGGACGAGGACGGATATCTCCTGTTTCTTTATGTTGCTTCAATAACTTCTGAATAAAGCTTTTAGCCACGTCAAA
>NZ_JADBUN010000280.1:0-3190 GCF_020245625.1 Microcystis sp. M049S2
CTTCAGTTATTTCGGTTTTAGAAGAGATGTTAAAAGCCGCACTTATAGTAAATTCTTTTGAGGAGTGTAGGAAGTCTTTTAGTATCATCATAAATAAGTAGTGTGGGTAATACCTACCTTACTTAGTAAACTGTTTGAAATTATCGACAATATGATGACTTTATCCCCTGAATTGCAGTCAAGTTTAGAGAGTAAAATCAAACAATTTGAGGAGGAAAGAACCATGCCTTTAATGAGTAATATGGAGTTACGAGGAATAGAACAGGGTAAGGAAATTGGTAAGGAAATTGGAGCGTTAGAGAATGCTCGTGATTTTGTCAAAACAGTTTTGCAAGCTCGCTTAGGTGAAGTTCCTTTAGATGTGGAACAATACCTGAATAAAGTTTCCGTACTATCTACATTACAAGAGATTGTTAAATTAGCAGCTACCGCTCATTCTCTCGCAGAATTTAGGCAGTCTTTGGCAAAAATCCAATAATCTTATCCTAATATCTAGAAAACGGGTTTCTTTGAGAAACCCGTTTTCTGTAAATTTCTGTTACAGCACCCTTGAAAAATTGGCAATTGTTAGGCTAAAACTGTTAGCAATAAACCTTTGCAGTTAATGTCATGACTTCTACCCTGTTGCCCCTCCTTCCTGCTATTTACGATGTTTTGTTCGATTTTGCTCAATCTGATGGCTTGGTTCAAGCTAATCAGGTGGCTGGTGTGAGAAATCAAGGTTTAACCGCTAATTGATGATTTGACAGTCTTCAACCCTAACCCACACCAGCTAGTTAGGCAGTTGTTTAAAAACCGGCTGACTCGGCTGAATAAATAATAGCAAAGCAATTTGTGGGCTATGTCCACTCTACATTACTAAATTATGGTTAAAGCTAAAAGCTTTGCCAATAATTTGATTTTAGATCATTTTCTACAATTGAAAAACATATTACTGAGAGCTATGAGCAACCCAAATATTGATTTAAATCCAGCGCAGTGGAGTTTCAGAGGAAACTCATCTGATATAAGTAATGCTATCAATGCAATTACTTCTCGATTTTCAAGCGATCGCGGCAATATTATTAATGGATATTCTGCTACGAAGTTAGTCGTTGATCAATTTTTAGCTAATCCAAAAGTAACAAACCAGCAACTTATTCAAATTTCCAGAAGTACATTAGATAAATTTTCGGCTGATGATTCTACCGTTCCCACGAAATACTCAGATTATGCCACAAAACCTGGTCATCTGATGGCGGTGGACGCATTTTATATGCTTACTGGCAATCCCAAAGGCCAAGTTTCTACAGAGCTTAATGGTTTGGGTTTTACTGGTACTTCAAGTCTCCTCGTTACTTATGCAGAAAACAATCCCGCACTGCTATTAGGAACAATAGAACATGATTTAACAGACTATCTTCAAGATGCAGGCGTTACCAATCTAAACACTTCTCTTTGGGGAATAGCAGACAAAGCCGCTTCTGCCTTTGTTATGTTTGCAGAAACTTTGGTTGCTGGATATATTCCATCAGAAGAGGAAATCTTCAATGTCATGGGTACGCGCCAGTTGCCAACTAGAGAAATGGAACTAAGGCAAACTGTTACTAGGTTAGGAAATGTTAGTTCAACTCTCGCTACTAAGTTAGCAATGCACTATGGAAATGAAGAATTCGGAAGTCAATTAATTGCCGCAACTGCAACAAAAACCCTTGGCGGGTGGTTAGGAGATAATTTAGCTTATCAACTGGCAAGTGTGGGAAGCTCAATACCAGCACGAGCTTTATATACAAGACTTTATGGGAACTTTACTAATACATTGTTGGGTTTTGGTAGTTCTGCAATTAGTCAAGCTTTTTCAGAGAAATTTGATATAGAAGATCCCCTTGCTCAAATTGCGATTGATCAAGTTACTGCTTCACTAACTAATCATATTTTTTCTGGGTTAACTGAGGCTGCTTTTGGCAAATCGTTTGCTGTTAATTATTTAGGAGTAGATCCTTATATCAACCTCAGCCTTACAAAAGCATCAATTATTGGAGAGGTTGTTAATACAGGGTTTGGCGCATTGCAATCTTTCGCAAGTACTCAACTTTTTAATTATGTCGATAAGGTATGGACGGGGGCTGACTTAAATAATTTTGGTGCTTCGATTGGTGGAGTAATCGGTGGTTTTATTGCTCCCGGAATTGGGAACTTTTTGGGTTCAGTTATTGGTGGATGGGCGTGGGATCTTATTTTTGACAAAGATCCTCGTGCTTATTATTCTGTATATTACAATGTTGCAGCGGGTAAGTTTGTTAGTCAATTTAGCTTTTCAGCAGACGGTGGAAAAACAGAAGTGGCTCAACAGATGGCTCAATCTGCATCAGATACGCTTCAGTTGATTGCTGGCATGATTGGAGGTACTCCTTTAAGTATTACTGCCACCGAATATGGTCATTATGAAAAAGAATTTGTTTTTAATGTTGGTGGTAGTGGTAGAAATTCTTTTTCAAGTATTCAAGCGGCTTTAGATAATGGCATTATCAGACAGTTAAAAACGCTGAATATTCAAGCGGGCGATCCTTATATGAAGCGTGTAATTGCTCTTCCTTCTTATAATTCTGATCTCAAAGGTTTGTTTACTGATCTGGGTGTTGCAAAGGAGTATAGTGTTCATAAAGTTGATCCCATACTCTACGGTCAGGCTATTTTAAATGTTGATAATGCGGATGCACGAAAATATTTACTCGATGATTGGCGCAGGGTACAAACAAGAGCAAAAGAGCTAACACTTGATGCTTTACCTGGGGATGATGGAAGTGAGTTTATTGCTGGTACTGTTGGTAATGATTCTATTGATGGTGGTGCAGGAAATGATTTCCTTTTTGGTGATCAAGGAAATGACTGGTTAAGCGGTGGTGCAGGTAACGATAGACTGCAAGGAGGCGATGGTAAAGATACCCTTTTAGGTGGAGATGGAGATGATACGCTTATTCCTAATTCTGCGGGTGCAGGAGATAGTCTAGACGGGGGAGCAGGAACAGATACACTGATTTTAGATTACAGTAGTTATAACTACGACAATGGCAATTACGGTGTTTACAATACAGATGGAAATACAGTCAAAGCTCGATATGGTTCCACTCTCATTGCTAGTTACAGCAATATTGAACGATTCAATATTACGGGAACTCAGTTTAGTGATACTCTCCAAGGAAGCGAGGGA
>NZ_JADBUN010000281.1:0-5961 GCF_020245625.1 Microcystis sp. M049S2
GCATTATTCACCAACTGGCAAAAACCTGATTGTGAGGACATCTCAAAAAACAGACTGTTTTTCAGCCAGATCGCTAGATGAACTTCTTGCCAAGGCTTTCGAGGATTTTCCAAAGTCTTCATGAATAATGCAGGCTAGGGAGTTTTTGGAGAAGGGAAAGCTTCCCGTCAGATTGCGACTTCCATTGATTTTTGTAAATAATAATTTCAAGGCACTTGCTACTAGCATAGGATAGAAACGTCGGATTTCTAGGATGGGGATGATGAAAGACAGTTCTATATTTCGACGTTTCCCACAGGTGTTCGCGGGTTTATCGGTGCTATCGATCGCTCTCGTCTTGAGTTCCTGGATAGCGGCACGCTCGTTCTTGGCGGTGAAACGGGCGAGCGATGTTTTTGTCGTCACTGGTTCGGCCAAAAGGGCGATTACATCCGATTATCTTCTCTGGCGTTTATCGGTTTCCAGTCAACAACCTACCGCCCAGGATGCCTACCGCGATCTGATCCAGCAAACCCAGCGGATACGAGCTTATCTCAAAGAAAAACAAGTTCCCGAAGACGCAATCACCACCAACGCGATCGAGACGATGGCGATTCCCGAAGTAACAGTTAACGGCCAGGAAACCGGACAAATTCTCGCCTATCGTCTCACCCAACGCTTCGAGATCCGAGCGAGCGATGTGGCCCGTTACACGGAACTTTCTAGGCAGGTAACGGAATTGATTGAGGAGGGAATTAACCTCGTCTCTGAACCTCCCCAATATCTTTACACCCAACTGGATAAGCTGCGGGTGGAAATGGTGGCGGCAGCGACCAAAGATGCGAGAGCGAGGGCTGAGGCGATCGCTAGTAGTACCGGCAGTCGGGTGGGAAGGGTGCGCGATGCGAAAACGGGAGTTTTTCAGATCACCTCGCGCAATTCCACTGACGTGAGCGATTCGGGAATTTACGACACTTCCTCGATCGACAAAGATATTACCGCAGTGGTTTCGGTGACGTTCGGGATCGAGTGAATTATAGCCTTTACCTAGGGTTTGCGGCAAAAAGTTTTTCGTGGGGGCAGGGTGTGGGGAAATGGGGAAATGGGGAAATGGGGAAATGGGGAGAATAAATAAAAATAATCTCCTGCCGACCGCCTGATCTCAACAAGCAATTTAAATTACGAACAGCTTATCCAACAAGGTTTTTAGATTTATTCAGCCAGCCCTACCTGCGGCTGCATCTGATTTTTGTCAATCTACCCAGTGGGGATTTTTCCAGGGAAACTATCTTCTAAAATTCGCGCTTAATGGCGATTTTTTCCTCAATCCCGCCGCAGATTAGCTTTTGCAGTGGGATGCTTAGATGCGGTTGTTCATACATTCGTACTAATTTAAGGATGACTGATCATTGTTGATTGTCGTTATTTCTGCACATCTGAGATGCTCCCAGAAAGTCCGGACAAGCTAAGAGAAGATTTTAGTTTCAATCTGGTCATGACAAAACTACCTGAAACTTCAGGAACTGTCCTTGCTATTATCTTTTTGGTTGTCAATCTTTCCCAACTGCTTCGGCAGTTTTTTTGGGCTTTTTTTGTCTTTCTGGCTTTTTTTGCGAACAAATGAACTAAGATAGTCCTTCTCTTTAATAAAAATTATGTTTAAAGTTGTTTTGCCTAAGTAAAACTTATCAATTGGGCGACAAATCAGTGGCATTCAATAGCATGATTTCTGGAGCGAATTTTTCAGCAGCCCCTATCTCATAGCAAGGAGAGAGTGAAACGGCTCTCTCCTTAATTATGGCTATTCGTCGTCGTCGCTGGCGCCAACTTGCTTGAGATGAATATGTTTTCTCCCCAAAGTAATTTCAAATTCATCTCCCGGTTTGAGTCCCATTTTTTTGGTGTAGGCCGAACCGATCAGGAGATTATTATTTGATTGGACACTGATCCGGTAGCTGGCCGAGCGCCCACCTCGTCCATGACCATTGGCACTGCTATCTAAGTCAATTCCCTCAGCATCGATTAAAGCATTGAGAAATTTCATCATATTAACGCGTTCGATACCATTTTTTGTCATGGTATAGTAGCCGCATTCCCGGGCTTTTTCCTCTTTGCTGAGGTTGCCTAGCTGTTTAACTTTCTCAATTAGTTCGAGGCCAGTCAGGGGTTCTGGATTAGTAGTTGTGTTCATTTAAGTTTGCAGTAGATAAGTAAAGGTTAGGGTCATCAAGGCTAGTCGAGGAGAATTGCTCCCCCTGACCAGAAACAATCGGGTTACGATTGATCTCTACACTTATCTTACACGGTATAAACTAAAAATTGTCACTTGCTTGGGGAAATTGATTGTAATTGATTAGACTCTATCTCTCGATCAAAATCTTAACAGAATTTATCAATGTTGATCGAGATGCCGGGGTAAGGGAGGTTAGCCTTTCTGTCATCAATGAGAGCAGGGGCTAGGATAGAGATAAAGAGGTAAAAATGAGGGATAATGAAGCTAACAACTAGGGGTCACTATAGTGTTAAAGCCTTGCTGGATCTTAGTTTACAACCGAGGGGAACTCCCGTATCGGTAAAATCGATCGCCCTGCGTCAAGATATCCCGGCTGCTTATCTAGAGAAATTGCTGATAGAAATGCGACGAGCGGGGTTAGTTCGTTCCTTTCGGGGATCGCAAGGGGGTTATCAATTGGCCAGGCCGGCAAATCGGATCTCGTTGGGGCAAATTTTGGAGGCAGTGGGAGAGACGATCGAGCCATTATCAGGCTATCATCCCAGGGACGAACAGGCAGAAGATTGGGTGACATTTACTATCTGGAAACACCTCCACGAGAAATTAAAAGAGGCCCTGGGGAAGATTACCTTAGCCGATTTATACTACGATGCGCGTAGCTGGATCGCCGCTAGGGGAGAGGAAACCAGCTTTATTGTTTAGTAGTTTAGAAGTTATGACAGCAACAACTCAAGGAAAGATTTATGGGGGGGGTTGTCACTGTGGAGCGATCCGTTTTCAAGTGGCGATCGAGCATGATCAAGCTCTAGACTGTAATTGTTCGATTTGTCAGAAAAAAGGTTTTCTGCATCTGATTGTTCCTTCAGCACAATTTACCCTCCTAAGCGGTGAAGATTTCTTAAGTACCTATACATTTAATACCCACACAGCCCAACATTATTTTTGTCGTGTTTGTGGTATTCATCCTTTCTATCGTCCCCGCTCCCATCCTGACGCTATAGATATAAACCTGCGCTGTTTGGATGGCAATGTCTTAGGCGATTTTCAGATCCAGTTCTTTGATGGGGCTAACTGGGAAGACAATATCGAGAAAATTCGGGCTATCGATGGGAAAAGGGAGTAATTGTGAAGGAAGCGGCAACGGCGATCATTTTAGTATTAGGGGCGGTTTTAGATTATCTGATCGGCGATCCCTGGGGATGGATTCATCCAGTGCAGGTGATGGGGGCGATTATTGCCGTGGCCACAAAAGTTATCCTTAATTGGACGCAGGAAAAAATTTGCCAACGTTTAGGGGGCATAATTCTGGGACTGGGTTTAATTATCTTGGCCGGGGTCTTAACTTGGCTAGGAATCCAATGGTTAGGTCAGGTCAATTTGCTGCTGAGTTGCCTAGTACAAATGATTCTCTTGGCCAGTTGTTTAGCCGGTAGAAGTTTACGCAGGGCTGCCGAAACCGTCATCGCACCTTTACAAGCTGAAAATATCACCCTAGCTCGTTGCCAACTAAGTTTATACGTTGGTCGCGACACAGATAATCTCAGCCGCGAAGAAATCCTCCGCGCCCTATTAGAAACCGTCAGTGAAAATGGTGTGGATGGAGTTACCGCGCCACTTTTTTATGCCCTTCTCGGTGCTTTTCTGGGTGTGGGACCAGTGCCCCTCGCTTGCGCTTATAAAGCCGCTAGTACCCTCGATTCGATGATTGGCTATCGTCGGCCACCCTACACCCATATGGGCTGGTTTAGTGCCAAAAGCGAGGATGTTTTGACATGGCTACCCTGTCGTTTAACGGTCTTAACTCTCGCCCTAATTTCGGGCCGGCCGGGGCGAGTTTTAAGCATTTGTTGGCGCGATGCCCGTCGGGATCCTAGTCCTAATTCCGGTTGGAGTGAATGCGTCTATGGGGCGATTTTGGGGGTGCAATTGGGGGGGAAAAATCAATATCGGGGCCAGATTGTGGAAAAACCTTTATTGGGCGATGACCTCAACCCGATTACCGTCAAAACCGTCGAACAGGCTTTGCATTTAACTCGTACTTGTGTATTACTTTGGTTGGCGATCGCTGTTAGCTGCTTAGTTGCTAGAGATTTTGCTCAATTTTAGCGACCAGAGGCGACGGCGTTGACGGGATTGACGCTGCCAGTAACGGATAATCAGGGAGAAGGTCAAGAATAGGGATTGCAGTATCTGTATCTGTCCGCAGAGGCGTTGATAGTTTTGTCGGAGATAATAGGTTTTCGCCCCGGCGATGAGAATATATTCGGGGGCGGGGTAAAAAATGTGGTGTAAACGTCGTTCCACCCGGTTTAAAATTTTGGTCACTCGCCCTAAAATCCGCCGCAATTGCCACAATTTCCAGACTAGAAAGCAATTAAATAAAGTTAAGCCTAGATTGAAGCCGAGGACAAAAAAGAACATGATCGAGGCGATGGTCGAGTTATGCCAATTTTAGCCTAGATTCCCGACTTGAAAGTGTAGGGAAAAGAAATCTAATAAGCTGCCCGCGTATTTAGGGTCTGCTTAATAAATCTAAAAACCTTGTTGGATAAGTTGAGATCAGGCAGGGGGCGGTCGGCGGTCGGCGGTCGTCAGTATTCAGGAGTCAGGAGATAGGAGACAGGTTTTGGGGGTTGGGGTTTTGGGGTTTTGGGGTTTTAGTTCAATTTCCCCACTTCCCCCCCCCAATTCATAATTCATAATTCCCACACCCCACACCCCACACCCCACACCCCACACCCCACACCCCACACCCCACACCCTGTCCCCACGAAAAACTTTTTGCCGCAGACCCTAGTTAGCGTCCGAGGGCGTGTAATCCGTTAATAATTTCGGCACAGCGCTCGGTAACTGCCTGTAAAGCCTCTCTTTTGCTAGAAATCGGTGGCGGTAGCACTTCCCCGATGCGAATAGTTAAGGGGATACTATGGGGAAAAGAAGAACCTTTTTGAAAAATCTTTTCTGTCCCCCACAAACTGACGGGTAACAGGGGAACGCCCGCTTTAGCGGCAATCATCGCCGCGCCTAGTTTTGGTTGATGGATTAATCCGTCCTCGGTGCGGGTTCCCTCCAGAAACACTCCCACTGCCCAGCCCGCTGCTAAGGCTGCCATCGCCGCCCGAATTGCCCCGCGATCACCACTGCTGCGTTTGACGGGATAGGCCCCATAAAGAGCGATCGCCTGTTTTAAAATCGGGATGGTAAATAATTCTTCTTTAGCCATATAAGCTACGGGACGACGCACGGCACAGGATAATAGGGGTGGATCGAAGTAACTGGCGTGATTGCAGACGATAATCAGAGGATGACGCTGGGGGACATTTTCCACTCCGTAAACGCGACCGCGAAAATAGCCGTGTAGGGTTGGGCTAACGATCGACCATTTAAAGAGATGATATAAAACTAAACTGGCAAAAGGTTCTCGCTCTTGAGGCTGGTTCATGACTGACAACTGTTCCCTAGACATGGAAAAGCCCTTGGGAGTCTTGCCGTGTTTCGACCCCAAGGACTTTGCTTTCTTCTCACTCCTCACACAATTAAAACATACAGCAATTTACGGGTTAGGGAAAGGTTAAGCGTGCCGCTTTCTTAACTGGCATAATTACCTACCTAGCCTGCATTATTCATGAGAGTAGGGTAAAAAACCCTGAAACCACTACCAGATATAAGTTACAGCGACTTGATCTCAACAACAGTCTGTTTTGTCTCTCCGTCACTGGGCTTTCAGGAGAGAAAATAATGGTTAAAAA
>NZ_JADBUN010000282.1:0-7121 GCF_020245625.1 Microcystis sp. M049S2
GGGATTATTTGCCTTGAGTGATTGGCTCAAAAAGGCGATGGCTTACTTTCCTAAAAGCTGCCAGACAATTCGGCGGTGGATTGACGAAATAACTGCCTATTTTGATAACCGAACAACCCAGGGAACAGTGGAAGGAATTAATAATAAACTGAAGGTGATTAAAAGGAGAGGCTATGGATTTAGAAACTTTAAAAACTTTAGTCTTAGATGTTTATTAAATTGGCATTTTGCTAGTTGATTTTACATGGTAAGTTCGGAAGAACCTAGCTTTTTTATCTCAAAAATTGCCAAGAATATACTTTTAACTTAGATAATATTCGTGGACCTAACGTTAAGTATCCCAATCAAAAGAAAAATGGTAAATATCGTTGTAATCCCCTCGGTAAAAATCCTTCTGATGTGTGGGAAGTTCCTAAAGTCACTACAGGAAAAAAGCGCAGTTCTAAGGAAAGAACCGGACATCCCGCACAATTTCCTTTAGCAGTTGTCGAGAGAATTATACAAGCTTCATCTAATCCGGTAGAAATAATTCTTGATCCCTTTGCTGGTTCTTGTTCCACGGGAATAGCGGCCTTGGGATTAGGAAGAATTTTTGTGGGTTTTGAAATTCGACCAGACTATTGCGAGATAGCTGCAGAGAGATTTAAAAGATTTAAAAAAGAAAGAAGCAATACTTATATTCAAGGCTCATTATTATAGTATTAAAAACGGATTTGGTATGATTAGCCTTTTTTAACTTGTTTTCGCAGTTTCAATCATTGGAAATGCGATCGCCAATAAAAGTAGCAGAGTCCGGCAGTTACCCCAAGACTAAGAATTGTTATCCCCGTCGGAATTTCCCACATCCCCGACTCACTTACTAAAAATATGTTGTACTATTGTAATAAGAGGATTTTTTTCCTGAAAAATTGTCATATTCGAGGTTTTGATTATGCCTTATACAAACGAAGAAGGTGGACGCTTAAATAATTTCGCCGCCGAACCGAAAGTTTATCAAGCGACCCCCCCCACTAAATCGCAACAACGTAATTATCTTTTCTGGGGTGTTGCTGCGATCACACTTGTCGGTGGACTGTTAGCCGTCGCTTTTTACGCATCTCAAGCTGGCTAAAATTTAGTCCCTCGTAGTTGCGATTTAGCCCCTTTCACTCCTCTTTACCGCTAATATCACAACTACTCCCTATTTTAAGGCTTTTGACCCTGAATTAATGCCACTGCTGACTGAGACTTAGCCGCAGTCCCCTGTTTACCCTGAGATAACGCTAGACGAGCTGCTTCCTCTAAATCAGCGATCGCTTTTTCCCTGTTTCCCAATTTATAATGGGTTAAACCCCGATTGTGGTACGCTTCGGCAAAATTAGCATTGATTTTCAGACTCTCATCATAGTCCCTTAAAGCCATTTCCTGCTGTCCGGCTCGATTATAGGCCAGGGCGCGATTATAGAAAATGCGATCCTGTCCTCTGGTTCCCTGTAAACTCAAAGCTTTTGTGTAATCCTCGATCGCTTCTAGGTGTTTACCTAAGTCATCCTTAGCATTACCGCGATAAATAAAGAAATCGGCAAAATTTCCGTTTAAAGTAATCGCTTTTGTGCAATCTTCCACGGCTGCCTCGTATTTTTTCGTCAGATAATGCACATAACAACGATTACCGAGAGCATTAACATAATTGGGGTTGATTGTCAAGGCCTGGGTATAATCTGCGATCGCTCGCTCGTACTGGCCGAGAACTAACTCCGCATAGCCGCGATTATAGTAAGCATCGGCATCCTTCGGTTCTAATTGTAGAGCTTGAGTAAAATCTGCGATCGCCCCTGAGTAATCCCCTGCGGTTAAACGATCCACCCCCCGATTATAAAATTCTACAGCTTTCACGGGGTTAGCGGTAGTTTGAGCGCTTAGGGGAGAGATAGTCAGTAAAAAAGTCGCTATAGCTATAATAATTGTCAATTTTTTCTTAATTTTCATAATCCGTTCACCTAAACAATTCAAGGTAAAATTAAACAGCCCTACTTACAGGTCAAAATATCATGATTAAATCTCTTTTGGCGACTTTCCTCCTAATTACCACCCTTCTCTTTACCGCTTGTGCAACTCCCATCGCTGGACTGCAAGGATACACCAGTGGCAGCCAAGGCTATCAATTTTTATATCCTAAGGGTTGGACGCAGGTGGATGTGAAAAAAGTTGCGGGAGTAGATGTGGTTTTTCATGACTTGATCGAAACGAGCGAAAATTTAAGCGTTATTATTAACCCCGTCCCCGACAATAAAACCTTAACAGATTTAGGGACCCCCTCGGAAGTTGGCTATCGTCTCCTGAAAAATAACAGTCTTAACCCCAATCTCGATAAGGAAGTAGAATTAATTCGCTCAGAATCTCATCAAATCGATGGACAAGATTATTATATCCTCGAATATCAAGTTAAATTAGCCAACGGTCAAGAACGTCATAATCTGGCCAGCGTCACGGTTAATAATCATAAACTCTATTCTTTTAATCTTTCCACTTCCCAAAAACGTTGGACTCAAATTCAAGAACTCTTTGAAACTATCGTTGATTCTTTCTCGGTTAGTTAGGGAAATAGGCAACAGGCAACAGTAAAATGTAGGGTGCGTTAGTCGTAACGCACCACTTATGATCAACTAGGTAGCCAGTTACAATTAAAGATAACATACTTACTTAATCAGTAAACAGTGAAAAGACAGTAGGAAACTTCTATTTAATACTGTCACTTAAAACTCAAATCTAATAACTGGTAACTGATAACTGATAACTGATAACTGGTAACTGAATATGAGTAACTCGGAAGAAAATAGACTAGATAGACTCGAATCTCTTGCTGAAAATACCCTAACAGAACTACGGGAGATTAAATCAGGATTACAGGAGATTAGATTAGGATTAGAGGAGATTAAATTAGGATTACAGGAAACCAATCAGGGATTAAAAGAAACTAGAGCGATCACTAATTCTAACGCCAAATCGATCGAAGCGTTAACTAATAGTCTTGCTGAGTCTAAAAAAGAATGGGAAAAAGACAGACGGGGACTTTATCAACTGCTAGGACAATTAACTCGATCGATGTCGGATTTTTATGAAGTTCAGTCAGATTTTTACAATCGATTTGACACAATTGAAGAAAGATAATCACGCATGGTTGAGATTTTAGATCGTTATTTTCCCCCCGAAAATCCTGCTAATTCCTAGCAGGTTTTGCCATAGCATTGTTAGGTTTTCCAGGTTGGGGAGATTTTTCAGTTATCAGTTACTCCTGTCTTCTGTCTCCTGTCTTCTATCTCTTTTTACTGAAAAAACTATGTCTATTCCCTTGATTCTTGCTTCCGCTTCTCCTGCGCGTAAAAAACTTTTACAAATGGTGGGAATCGATCCGATTGTGCGGGTGAGTAACTTTGATGAATCGACAATTAATGCTGATGATACTCTCCATCTTGTCCAAACTTTAGCCCAATGTAAAGCACAAACGATCGCCCCCCAATTTGATACAGGATTAATTCTTGGTTGTGATTCCGTCTTAGAAGTAGCGGGGGAAGTCTATGGCAAACCCAAGGATAAATCAGAAGCGATTGAGCGTTGGCAAAAAATGCGCGGTCAGGTGGGTACACTCTATACAGGTCATGCTTTAATTGATCGAGTTAATCATCAAACCTTGACTCGTTGTGGGATCACTAAAGTTCACTTTGCCAATATCAGCGATCAAACAATTATTGCCTACGTTGACACCGAAGAACCTCTCAAATGTGCCGGCTGTTTTGCCCTAGAAGGAAAGGGGGGTCTATTCGTGGAAAGATTAGAGGGATGTCACAGCAATGTTATCGGTTTAAGTTTACCCCTATTTAGGCAGATGTTAACGGATTTTGGCTACCAAATCACTGACTTTTGGTGATCTTTTTGCCGATAATTTTCCCAAATTTATTGGCAAAAGGGCTTGACAAATTCTCAGATTTGCGTTAACCTTTTATTATAATAGGAATCCGTGTCGCCCGGCGAACCCCTCTTTTTTCTATCCGATAGCCCCAAAATTTTTAACCCTTTCCTTTTTACTTTTTCCCGAAAAAACTATGTCTTGCTTGCGCGTGGGAATTGCCGGTCCGGTGGGTTCAGGAAAAACAGCCCTGCTCGATGCCCTGTGTAAAAATTTGCGGGATCAATATCCGATCGCCGTAGTCACCAATGACATTTATACTCAAGAAGATGCCCAATTTTTAGTGCGATCACAAGCTTTAGCCCCGGAAAGAATTTTAGGAGTAGAAACGGGAGGATGTCCCCATACAGCTATTCGCGAGGATGCCTCAATTAACTTAGTTGCCATTGAACAGTTAGAGAGAAAATTTGCTAACTTAAAGCTAATTTTTCTGGAAAGTGGCGGCGACAACTTAGCGGCAACCTTTAGCCCGGAATTAGTGGATTTAACCATCTATGTGATTGACGTGGCAGCCGGAGATAAAATCCCTCGCAAAGGTGGACCTGGTATCACCAAATCGGATTTATTGGTAATTAATAAAATAGATTTAGCCCCGATGGTGGGGGCAGATTTAGGAGTGATGGATAGAGATGCCAAAAAGATGCGCGGAGATAAACCCTTTATCTTCACCAACTTAAAAACACGGGAAGGATTAGATCGAGTGATTGCCTTTATCGAAAAGAATTTAACTGTAGTTTAGACTAAAAAATTCGCCTAAAAATAATCCAGCCTTATGAAAATAGCTGAAATCAAAAATCTTGAAGCAAAAAGTAGAGTTAGGATGCTTTTGTTGCCGATTTTTTAGGGGTTGAATGTCGTTTTTTCACAGTAGGATAGGTCTTTCTTTTAGTTTTAGGTGGTTGAGCGGGCGAACCAATCTCTATCAAAAGGGAAAACAGAGACTGTGCTACCCTTTCAGGAGTTAATAGGGTTTGCGGTTTTTGCCAAGGAAGATGATAATCTGCTACCAAATCGGCTCTTCTGGTTTCTGTGTGGAAACGAGGTCTATACTGATAGTTTCTTCGACAAAATAGTCCTAAAAGTGTTGCCCGATAAGCATTTCACGATTCCATAAGCAAAAATTATCACACAAAGTCGAGAAGAGCCCCAAATCTTTGGCTAACCATAATTGCCAAGTCATCAACGGCATTAAATCACTCCATCTCTCACATTGAACAGGTGTACTTAAAGAAGGTAAAGTCCAATGTAATCTTTGCGAGCGCAAAGCGATACCAATGGTCAACTCCAAAACGACGTGCATATTGTGACCAAACTTTTTCTAAGGATAAAAATGCCTCTCCCACCCAAATTAACCATAAGGGGCGATGTGCATCTCCCGTTTTTTTAGGATTCAACCTTTTCACTTTAATTAGACTTAATTTCTGCTGAGAAGCTGTTTTAAAATGTATAGTCATTTCAGATAAGTCTGATACAGTCTAGACCGACAAAATCCTTAGGAACTCTGGGATTGATATTCTCAATCTTAATTGAAATGACTATAAATTGTCTGCCATGTTTTTTCGGTCTTCCCTTACCCCCATAAGCTTCTGGTTCGCCATATAGACAACAATTAGAGCGGATTCTCATCAGTTTACTTGCTTGGATATCTGCTGTTTGATTTACCCATGAACTATTGCCGTATTCACAATCTAATACTACCAAAACTTTTTGTTGAATTGTTTTGCAGACTTCTTGGAGTTGCCATTTGGCTTTAGATATCGGTGTTTCAAAGGATGTGATTCTTTCATGTCTTAAGGGTAATGCCCAACTTCTTTCCCCTTCGGGTAGCCAGACAATGGTGCTTGGCCCTTGTCCTAATACTGTTCCATTTTTTGATGCCGCGCTATGTTGATAGCCTCTATCTTTCATCGTTTTAGCATCCTTCAATTCCCATGCTGTATGATCTATTGCTAACAAAACATACTCCAGTTCTGGTATTTCCTGAACATACCTTTTCATTAACTGGTTTCGGTTGGGACGACAATCTTCAAGAGATTCGTATGTACTATGCCATTTCCTTCTGAAGAAAGGGGACAGTGACAAGTCTCCCAAGCAATAGGCATTTCTGGTGGTCATGATGCTATCCATTAAGTCAAAGGTGGCATCTTTGGCATTACCTAACAGTTGGTAGGTATCTTGGCGAAATCTGGTATATCTGTTATATTTGGTCATAGAGAGAGGATAAATTCTTTAACATCTTTTATTTTCTCTTTATTTTGCTTGATTCTTCCTCTTTTTTCTTTTTAGGTTTCTCATTTAGTCTAAACTACAGTTTCATTTTTTCTCACTTTAAAAACTTCTATTTTTCTTGATATTTTTCGTCCATGACTATTATCTTGTTCAAGAAAACAACTTTCTGGCTTTGAGGAATTAATCAGGTCTTGTATTCGCTTATAAAGATTTTTCTGATTTCCTTTAACGGTGATAACATAATCATTTTTACTCTTGGCTATTAAGCTGATTGTTTTTTTCTGACAGTGTCAAGCATCGCCATTAAAAACTTTATTTTGGAGAGGGCAATCTTCAATTATAGCTTGACCTTCGTCGATTTCAGATCCTTTTTTGTTTTCGATTCTTTTTAAGTGTAATACTAATCCACTTTCTTGACTAAACAATGAGACAAACATAATAAAATTTTGTTGTTTATTGTTAGGATTATTTAGGGTGTTTTTTAGACTTTTTCCATCTATGCCTAGCCAATTTATGTCATCTCTTTGTCCATATTCTTCTAATGCCCATTCATTAAATATTTTTAACAAACTCTGCCAGTAAACTCCCATCATTACCCTTCTAATTGTTGAATAGGATGGGACTCTTTCTGGAATTGTGTTAAATTATTGACTGAGCCTGTGCCGACCCGGCTCTTCTCGACTTTGTGTGATAATTTTTGCTTATGGAATTGTGAAATGCTTATCGGGCAAGACTTTTAGGGCTATTTTGACGAAGAAACCATCAGTATAGACCTCGTTTCCACACAGAAACCAGAAGAGCCCCGACCCTTCGACTTGGCTCAGGGCAAGTTATTTTTAGCAAACTCTCCTAGCTCTCTATAACCTGAGTATCCTAGCATTGTTCCCAGTATTATTACTACTAATACTATCCATAAAGGGTGTCTTTTTCCTTTATCTTTCCGAAA
>NZ_JADBUN010000283.1:0-4440 GCF_020245625.1 Microcystis sp. M049S2
ATACTATCCATAAAGGGTGTCTTTTTCCTTTATCTTTCCGAAAGTCCTTGACTTGTTTCAGTTTTTCTATTAAGCTCAACATATATTTAAAAGGTTGGCGGTCACTTATCATTTTACCTGGCAGTGATCGCTTTTACTTTTAATATTCTGATGGGAGAATGAAACAGCCCTAGGGACTAAGGGGGGATCGAACCTAAAATCCATTTTTAATTTAATATAACCAGCTATTTAACCTCAGCTAATCCACGGAATTTTCTTTTTGGATTAATACCTCACCAGCGATTAAACGTTGGGCTGCTGACAGTAAAACATCCTCAATCCAGGGCTTGACAAAATAACCTTTTGCTCCTTTAGCGGCGGCGAGATGCTGCATTTTTTGCGTCCCGCGCGAGGTAATTATAGCCACTGGTATCCCCTGAAGTTGTTCATCCTCTTGCAGACGAGAGAGCAATTCTAACCCATTGAGGCGAGGCATTTCGATATTGCAGAGAATCAGATCACAAGCTAATCCGGCCTGTAATTTTTCCCATGCTTCTAAACCGTCCCGGGCCTGTTCAATGCGATAACCAGCTTTAACCAAAGAAATCATTAACATTTCCCGCACTATTAACGAATCATCGACAATCAAGACGAGAGGACTCGATTGTGCCAACAAATTAGCGGGATTACTATCAATAATTGTTGTATCGGAGGATAAAGACTGATTAGAAGTGGCTTTAATACTATTAGCTAGTAATACTTCCCCTGCAATCATTCTTTCAGCTGCCGAGATTAAATCTCTTTCCGTGTAGGGCTTGGTAAAATAACCACTAGCCCCTAATTTCGCCGCCACCTGACGATGACGTTCCGAGCCTCGGGAAGTCAATAAAGCCACGGGAATCGCCGCTAATCGGGGGGATTTTTGCAAATTAGACAGTAATTCCAGGCCATTCATGCGGGGCATCTCGATATCACAGAAAACGATATCACAGGGCAAACCACCGCGTAATTTTTCCCAAGCTTCTTGACCATCCCGGGCCTGTTCCACACGATAACCAGCTTTACTAAAGCTTAAAGAGAGCAATTCCCGAACAGTAATCGAATCATCGACAATCAGAACCATAGCCTCGGATTTTTGGCTAGTTTCCACATCTACAGGCGGTACAGATTGGTGCCAAAGACCACCGTTATCGATACGCAGACGACCCCTGGCGATGTCGATTAACTCTAACACATCGCCGACGGGCATCACCGTACCATCCCCTAAAACCGTCGCCCCAGCAATCCCAGCCGTTTTCGGAATCGGTCCTTCGATCTGTTTGATCACGATCTCCTGTTCCCCAATCACTTGATCCACCTGTACCGCGAGGAGATTATTACCACCGCGCAGGATTACGATCGAAAAAGAGTCTTCCTCCTGTTTGCCGGTGTAAAAACTACCGCGACTAAGTTGCCGATTGTAGGAAAGCAAATCGCTCAGGGGTTGGAAAGGTAGTAAAGTGTTTTGCCAGAAAACGCAGGGCCGTCCCTCCCCATCTATTTGGATATCCCGGGACCGGAAATCCCTCATATCTTCCACTCCGTCCATAGAGAAACCAATGCGAGCATGATTACTAACACAACAGAGGGCCTTACAGATACTCAGGGTTAGGGGTAAACGGAGGGTAAAAGTGCTTCCTTTGCCCAGTACCGAGTCAATAGTCACAGTCCCGCGCACATCGATTAAACTGATCCGCACCACATCTAAACCCACCCCACGGCCGGAAAAATCATCGGCCTGATCTTTGGTACTAAAACCGGGATGAAAAAGAATTTCATAGACTTCTTGGGTACTGAGGTTTTGAGCTTCCCGATCGCTGATCAGGCCTTTTTTGATCGCCTTAAGTTTAACCAGATTAACATCAATACCAGCCCCATCATCACTAACGGTGATCACGGTTTGATTGCCCTGTAGGAATGCCCGGACCCAGATCGTACCGTGGACAGGTTTGCCTTTGGCCATGCGTTCTTGGGGTGATTCAATGCCGTGGGTGATCGCATTGTTGACCAGATGGATCATGGGACTATTGAGATGTTCAAGGATCATCTGATCGATGAGAACATCCCCCCCTTCCACTTTTAATTTGGCTTGTTTGTGCAGTTTCAGGGAAATATCGTGAATTGCCCGGGGTAGATGATCGGCAGTTTGACTAAAGGGAACCATGCGCGATTTGGTCATCCCTTCCTGTAGTTGAGTGGTAGCCTGTCGCAGACTGCGCGTCACCTGATCGGTTTCATCGACGACAA
Source organism: Microcystis sp. M049S2 (assembly GCF_020245625.1). Taxonomy (NCBI): domain Bacteria; kingdom Bacillati; phylum Cyanobacteriota; class Cyanophyceae; order Chroococcales; family Microcystaceae; genus Microcystis; species Microcystis sp. M049S2. Next base: position 2,266 of record NZ_JADBUN010000283.1, read on the forward strand.
ATTGAATATCAGAGGCCGATTCTCGCACTCGCACGATCAATTCGATCATCTCTTGGGATAATAAGTGGAAATCGGTAAAACGGTCGATCTCTAGGGCATCTAGTTCCCCAGTCATAGTCGAATTGCCCTGATTTTTTCCCTGAACTCCACCGTAACCGATGGCACCACCAGCATTGCGACTAGCCAGTAAAGCCCCTTCTAGGAGGCTTCTTTCATAGAGATCCTGCATCCGACCGCCCACATCGCTGAGATTTTGGACTTGGTTAAGCAAATTATCTAAAAAGAGACGCAGGCGATCCTGTTCCTGTTCAAGGCGATTGCGTTTAACCACCAGTTCCCCGATCAGATTGCTGAGGTTGTCCAATTGTTTGATTGGCACCCGCATCGTCTGTTCAAAAGCTTTAGCAACAAGGGGACGCAGGTTATTTAACCCGACCAGTGGACTGAAACTGGAGGCCGGATTTGCTGCCATCACCTGATTGGTTTCTTCGAGGAGTTTTTCTAAATCCTTGAATTCATCCTCTGGGGAGCTTTCTGAGGCAATTTCCGGTGATTCTAACCATTGGACAGGTTCCGCCGTCGCCACCGGCTCCCCTGCTGTGGATTCCGAGAGGAAGACCTCTAGGGATTCAAAGATGTCCGGCAGTGGCGATTGTTCTGGTGGAGTGGGTTTTTCCAGAAAAGCGTCTAAGTCTTCGAGGCTGTCGTAAAAATTCGGGTTGCTGATGGTTATAATTGCTTCTGAATCCCGGACTGCTGCATTTTCTAGCAGCAGCGATTCCAGATCATCCCAATCTTCTGGTTCTGACTTGGGAGCCGTCCCACGGGTAGAATGAAGATCATTAGTGGCGGCTTCTTCCCAATTGATGCTATCGCCAAAAAGTTCTGCTAATTCCGGTTCTAAGGGCAAGGAAGACAGGGTTTGGTCAAGAGAAGCCCCATACCCCGCCGCTGGCGGGGAAGTCTGCTCAAATAAAAAGCTGAGTTCGTCTAGAGTCTCGTCACCGTCGGTGTCTTTGTCTTCTAAACTCTCTAACAAATGTTCGAGATCTTCGTTAAAGAAATGATCCGAGTTCGGTTTCATCATGATTTGCTTCCTGCCAAGTCTTCCTTTTTGGTCAACCAATACGCTCTCTTTACTTCAGATTACCGAGAATTTTACCCGATAACTCCATCCACTAGGAATTTTTTTATGGCCAATCAAACTCTTGGACTCGATCGACAATTTTATCCCTATTATCAATCTATCTGTCTGCGAGAACCCCCAATTTTAGCTCAATTACGTCAAGAAACTGCCTCTCAACCCCTGGCAGTTATGCAGATTGCCCCCGAACAAGGTCAGTTTATGGCTTTTTTGGTACAGGCGATCGGGGCGAAAAAAACCCTAGAAATAGGGGTTTTTACTGGTTATAGTGCGCTAGTGGTGGCCTTAGCTTTACCCCCAGAAGGCAAGCTGATCGCCTGTGATCTGAGCGAAGAATATACCAGTATAGCCCGCCGTTATTGGCAGCAGGCCGGTGTCGCTGATAAAATCGATTTAAGAATTGCCCCGGCCCTGGAGACTTTAGACCAATTAATCGCTGGCGGAGAAAGTAATAGTTTTGATTTTGTCTTTATCGATGCCGATAAAAGTAATTATGATCGCTACTACGAACGGGCGTTACAATTGGTCAGAAGCGGCGGAATTATCGCTATCGATAATGTTTTTTGGTCAGGACGGGTAGCGGCGGCCGATAGCACCGATAATCGCACCAAAATTATCCGTTCACTTAATGCCAAAATTCAGCAGGATGAACGGGTAAATATCAGTATTATTCCTATTGGTGATGGTTTGACCCTGGCCATGAAAAAGTGAAGAAGTTAAGGAGATTAGAAAAGCTGGCGTTGCTGATTTGAGATATGAATCTTCTCTTGTGGGATTTTTAAAACCTAGACCCAAACTAACTTTTGGATGGGTGCAAGGTTGTTATTCATACCTTGATTCAGCAACGCCCTAATCCTTTTATTGTGAATCTCTCCTGCTGTTTTAACATCTCTTTTAATCTCTTCGGGTCTAATTCCCCGCCGCTCGCGGCGTATAATAGAAAAATGAGTGAATACATCCATAAGAGCCATAATGTAAGTGTTTTGCTATATCATTGAGTGTTCCCAGCCAAATATCGTAAAGCCGTTTTC
>NZ_JADBUN010000284.1:0-9065 GCF_020245625.1 Microcystis sp. M049S2
CAGGTGGTCAACTACCTAATTTTCAGGGAAAAAGTACCTGAATTTTCCCCCCGATCACTCCAAGTCCCAGTACTTTTTGATTGACAAAAAGTCTAAAAGTCTTACCCAACAAGGTTTTTAGATTTATTCAGCAAACCCTATTTATCTGTGTGTTAGCGACCAACCAGTTAGATAAAGAGTCAGGTCGTGATGAACAACTGCTAGTCCACTACAAACAACAGCAAGGCATCGAGAGAGGTTTTCGCTTTCTCAAAGACTATCTGTTTTTTGCTTCGAGTCTGTTTCTCAAAACCCCTGAGAGGATTATGGCATTAGCCTTGATTATGGCGTTGTGTTTGTTAGTGTACAACCTAGGGCAACGTCCACTGAGACTAGCTCTAGAAGAGCAAGAGGAAACGATGCCGAATCAATTGGGAAAGCCGACTCAGCGTCCGACATTGCGTTGGATTTTTCAATGTTTGAGGGGGATTCATTGGGTTGTACTGAACAATTGTCCCCAAATTATCAATCTAACCCATGGGCGAGAGAGGCTTTTAGGCTTTTTGGGAGCTACTACTTGCCAGTATTATCTGTTGTCATGAGAGTTTTTCTTATTTTCTTTGTCCTTGTTTTTTAGTACGGAATGTGGGGTTAAAGCTATGCGTTCTTATTTAGAGTACATCAATCACCTAGGCCGTTTACAAAAAAAATCGGCTCATCGTCCTCTGCAAGCAGGTTTCACGATTACAGAAGTTTTACTGGCAAGTTTGATGATGGTGATTGTCATCTCGGTGGCGGGAATTGGCGTAACTAACCTGCTCAGAAGCAACTATCGAGCTAATGCTGGTACTGAAATCCAAAATAATCTTAATCGTACTCTAGAGTTTGTTTCAGATGAAGTGAGACGAGCAAGAATTATCGCTGATTCTGAAACTGCGATCACGAGTACTCAAGTACCCACAGGAGCGCGAGCAGTTCTTGCTTTCCAAATTCCCGACCCCAACAATCCCGGTCAGGCTCCGCTCAATGAACAGATCGTTTACTATACCAAAGGCCCTGAAAATAGCTTAACCGGTCCGCGAGTCTTGTGGCGCTACGGTCCAGACTTGGACGCTAACGGCAACTATAATATTAATTCTTGGCAACATTCCCCCGTCACCGATAGGTTAGCGGATGCCACGAATAATCTGGAGCGATTCAACTGCGATCCTTTCCAAACCGACATTGAAATCCCAACGGGTTGGAAGAGAATCCCCGCCGTTCGCGGCGAGGTAGAAGGTTTTTATGTCTGTGTTCGCGATGGTGGTAATCAAGTGATTTTGAATGCCAACGCTGAGGTAAATCTGACCACTGGAGATACCGATAAAGATAAAGTTAACTACTCTGTCAGCACCAGAGTTTCCCCTAGAGCTACCAATTAAATATTTTTCCTCCTCATGAGGTTAAATAAAGAAGGAGGATCCTGGGCTAAAAAATCTAACTTAAACAGCGAATTGCCTCCAATAAACCCCTCGCTTTGTTGAGGGTTTCTTCATACTCCTTCTCCGGCTCAGAATCGGCTACTAACCCCGCTCCCGCTTGCACAGAAACCAGATAATTTTGATTACCTTGGGGACGAACAATCATAGTGCGGATTGTGATGGCACTATTTAACTGTCCCTCGAAATCGTAGTAACCATAAACCCCTGAATAGGGACCACGACGACAGGGTTCTAATTCATGAATAATTTCCATAGCGCGAATTTTCGGGGCCCCACTGACGGTTCCCGCCGGAAAACAGGCTTTTAATAAATCCCAAGCACTTTTATTGGTTGCTAAATCCCCCACCACATTACTAACAATGTGCATAACGTGGGAATAACGTTCAATTATCATTAATTCATCCACTTTGACCGTACCTCGATCGCACACTCGACCTAGATCATTTCTCCCCAAATCCACTAACATAATATGCTCGGCAATTTCTTTGGGATCTTGCAGTAAATCCGTTGCTAAAGCTTGATCTTCACTGAAGTTTTGTCCCCGGCGACGGGTGCCAGCAATTGGTCTGACAGTGGCTCTTATTTTACCTAATTCGTCCCGTTCTGCCTTAACCATCACTTCAGGACTAGAGCCAATAATTTGCCAATCCTTAAAGTTATAAAAAGCCATGTAGGGAGAAGGATTAATCAGACGCAAGGAACGATATAAATCGAAGGGATGGCCATGATAATTGGCATTTAAACGCTGGGAAATAACCACCTGAAAAATATCCCCAGCTTTGATGTAATCCTTCGCTTTTAGGACATTTTGACAGAATTTTTCCTGAGTTGTATTGCTTTCATAGACTAATTCTTTTCCCTGACCAACCGGTAATAATTCCAGAGTTTTGGCATTACTTGGTAGGGGTAATCGTAGCTTCAGAACTAATTGTGTCACTCGATCGCAGGCCGCTTGATAAGCAGCCGCTAAATCGGGATTGTTACCCCGGATATCCGCATAAGCGATCACCCATATTTTCCGTTTAACTTGATCGAAAATAATTAGATTATCCACCTGCATCCAAATACCATCCGGTAGATCGGCATCGGTAGCTGGATAAATAGGCACTCGCGGTTCAATCCAATTAATTAATTCATAACCCCAAAAACCAAATAAACCCCCTATTCCAGCGGGTAATTGTGGCAATTTAACCGGCACAATCGGGGCTAAACATTGGGTTAAAATCTCGAAAGGATCCCCCGAAAAAATCTCTTGAGAACCATTGCGAAAAGTCTGGGTGGTGGTGTTTCCCCGTGCTTCTAATACCCAGACAGGATCGCCGCCTAAAAAGCTGTAGCGTCCCAAGGTTTCGCCCCCTTCCACCGACTCTAATAAAAAATTGTAGGCTTGATCGGCACAAACTTTATACCAGGCCGAAACGGGTGTTTCTAGGTCAGCGATCCATTCTTGATAGACAGGAATAAAGTTACCTTGGCCAGCGAGTTCACGAAAGCGATCGAAGTCGGGGAAGATCATATTTTGATGGTTCAGGAAACGGAAGGAATTATGAATTATGAATTATGAATTATAAATTATGAATTATGAAGGAGTGGGGGAATGGGGGAATGGGGAAGTGGGGAAGTGGGGAAGTGGGGAAGTGGGGAAGTGGGGAAGTTGTCTCATCACCCTAACACCCTAACACCCTAACACCCCCCGCAACGGCTCGACTGAGCGTCGCCGAACGTCGCGCACGCAGTGACCACCCCGACTCCTGACGACCGGCTACTGACTCCTAACTCCTAACCCCAGGAAAAACTTTTTGCCGCAAACCCTAACTAGCAATTGATTGCGATCATAGAAATCGAGAGTCGGAAGTTAAATCTTGGGGCTAAATAGCTTCTAAATCTAACTCCCCACTCTCGATTTTAGGGTTTATTTATGCTTCGTAGGGAGTGACACCAGAGAACTTAATTGTCGCTGGTTCGGGGTTTTTGCCGATATTGCGGTCTTTTTTGCCGAAAAATTCACGACCAGCGTTAACTTTTTCGGGGAAGACACCATCAGCGGGGTGGAGATACTGCACTTCACCACTGGGGTAAATCCGATAGATTTTGTAATCTTCGATTTTGGGCTTAAATTTCGTCCGGAATTGGGTACCAAGAGCGAGCGCGTGTTCTTTGCGGGCCAAATAGAGGAGATTTTCGCCTTCGTTCATGATAGCGGCGCCACCGGTGGGCATTTCAAAGACTTGTTCTTTGCTGCTTGTCCAGGTGATGGCGTACTTTTCTTCCAGATCGGCTTTGGCGAGTAAACCGCCCGTGCTGCCACCGAACTTAGGAGCTTTTCCAGAAAGTTCTGTCATAGGATTTTGTTCTCTCTACACAAATAAAGAAAAGGGGTTTTAGGGAATCCTATCACTGACACCCCCCCTCTCTAGTAGTCTTGTCAAGAACTGTAACATTATTTTGTACTAGACTATAGAACTAACCTGCTGGCCGATCGCCAACTTGTCTAGGAATCGGCCACCACTTTAATCGATCGCCCGTCGGGAAATTTGCCAACTTAAAAAAATTACCGGAATTAATCCCACTAGGACAATGGCCAGGGCTGGTGCCGCCGCTTCCACCAAACGTTCATCACTGGCGTATTGATAAACGCGCACCGCTAGGGTATCAAAATTAAAAGGTCTTAACACCAAAGTAGCCGGTAATTCCTTCATCACATCGACAAAAACTAACATAGCCGCCGTCAATAATCCCCCCGACAAAAGAGGAATATGCACTTTAATTAAAGTGGCACCAGTGCCATAGCCAAGGCTGCGGGAAGCATCATCTAAACTAGGTTTAATTTTACTTAAACTCGATTCTAATGTGGAAAAAGCTACGGCTAAAAACCGGACAATATAGGCAAAAATTAGACAGAAAATTGTGCCGCTCAGAATTAAATTGATATTTAATACTTGGTTGAAAAAGTTATCTAATTTGCCGAGAGGAATTAAAACCCCCACGGCGATAACTATGCCGGGGATAGCATAACCAGCGGCCGCAATCCGCACAGAACCCTTAAGAGTTTTATTCGGATTAAGTCTTTCCCCGTAGGCGAGAATTAAAGCTAAAACTACCGCAATAATTGCGCTTAAACTAGCCAGAAAAAAACTGTTTCCCGATAGACTAAAAAAGTCATTATTAAAAGTTTCTTGGGCATGATTAAAGGCTAAATAGGCCAGATAGAAAGCGGGGGCAATAAACCCCAGAAATACCGGCACAAAACAGGAGAACATTGCCAAAAAACTCCGAATAAATCTCAGTTTGTACTTAGTCGGTGACTGGAAACGATTGGTCATTTCATAGTAACGAGCTTGACGACGGGAGGATTGTTCAAGGAAAACTAAAACGAGGATAAATACCATTAAAACTGTGGATAACTGCCCCGCCGCTATGCGATCGCCCATACCGAACCAAGTATTATAAATCCCCGTGGTAAAAGCATTAATTCCGAAATACTGCACCGTACCAAAATCGTTCAGAGTTTCCATTAAAGCTAGGGCTAATCCTGCCATAATTGCCGGTCTTGTTAGGGGTAAAGCGACGGTAAAAAAACTGCGCCAAGGGTTACATCCCAAGGAGCGACTTGCTTCCACTGTGCAGACAGATTGTTCTAAAAAACCGACCCTTGCTAACAGATAAACGTAGGGATAAAGCACCAGTATTAACATCAGAATCCCCCCCCAAAGAGAACGGATATTAGGAAACCAATAATCTTCGACACTATTCCAACCGAAAACGCTTCTTAAGAAGGTCTGCACCGGACCAAAATAGTCCATCATATTGGTATAAGTATAGGCCAAGAGATAGGCGGGAGCGGCAAGGGGTAGTAGTAATAACCATTGAAATTGTTGACGACCGGGAAATTGACACATCGTTGTTAACCAAGCGGTGCCAACACCGATGATTAAAACACCGCTACCCACCCCGCTCATTAACCAAAAAGAATTAACTAGATAATCCCAGAGAACAGTTTCGAGCAGATGTTGCCAGACTTGACTGGAATTAGTTAATAAACTACTGGCCACCGATAAAATTGGCAGGGAAACAAGCAGGGCAATTAGTAAAACTGCAATCGTCCATCCCTGTCTAAAAAAAGAGCGAGATTCTTTCAGCAAAAACATTTTTAATAAGATTGTTAAAGCAATTTTTAGAGAACTAGGAGATGCTCTAAAGCAGGCCTAGGTCAATGGCTCCTAAAAGTTAGGATTTCTGTAACAGATTGCGGTAGTCAAAAACGCGAATGAGCGTCCCTTTTTTCGGTAAATCGGCGGCACGAATCCGTAATTTATTGTCCCCGATTAAACGGATATTTTTATCTTTGACTAACTTGAGAAACTCATCTACAGAGACCAATTCACAGGCATTTTTATCGGCGGCACTGGTGAAGTATTGCGTCGGGACAGCTATTCGCGGCTGTAAAACTTCGATCGCCTGTTTTGCTTCTTGGGGATTATAATTTTTTGGACCACCTCCCACGGGAATAAAAGCTAAATCCGGGGAACCTAGGAGAATTCTTTGTTCTAATTCGATTGGGGCCGCTGCCCCTCCTAAATGGACAATACTAATCCCTGCTTGGGTCCAACGCCAGGCCACATTCATGCCGAAACGTTGCCCACCCATGCGATCGTGGGCAATACTAATGCCCTGGAATTTTAATTTACCCAGATCATAGGCCCCCGGCTCAAACAAAATTTTCGGATTACCGGGTAAACCCTCGGCCGCCCCTTCATCCCAGAGTTGACTACTAATTAAAACGATATCTGCTTCTACTTTTGGCAAAGGAAAACCCGCCGTACAACCGATCGCCCGGAAGGGATTAACGAGGACTCTTTGACCTCCTCCGGTGAATAAAAAGCAACTATGACCCAACCATTGAACTAAGAGGGAATTATCGGGTTTTTGGGGGGAAGTGGGGTTAGTGGGTTTCGGTTTAGTTTCCGCTAAAACTGAGCTTACTGTCACGGTTAAGAAACTTGTCCCCGCCGATAAGATAAAATCTCGCCTTTTCATAAATGTAGATGCAGAATTAATCAAGTTAAGTAGGGAGGCACAATTATTTGTCGGATGGGTTAGCGGTAGCGTAACATGAGCGGGTGTTGGGTTTCATGCTTCAACCCAACCTACGTTCATCTTCTATTTAATTCCACCCACCCACTTAAGGTTAATTTCAGGGGTTGGGGATTATTGACACTCCCATCGCTAAAAGCGAGGGATTCTTGGTTCACTGACTCAAGTTGTCTTGACAGGTATTGCTACCAACCAAGATAGAGCTTAAATCTCCCCAAGCGTTTAGGTCTGACGACCAGCTTCCGATATGCCCTATCGTAGCTTTTTTGAGTATATTCAAGGCCGCCATTTTGTCTCTATCTTCCACATATCCGCAGGAACAAACATGAGTTCTAACTGATAGAGACTTTTGGATTAACCGACCACAATTAAGGCATTCTTGACTGGTATAGGCGGGATTAACTGCTATGGTCAATCGTCCGTATTTAATGCCAAAATACTCAATCCATTTTCTCAATTGTGACCAACCAGCATCATTGATACTCTTGGCTAGTTTTTGATTACGCACAAGGTTTTTGACTTTTAAATCTTCGTAAGCTATCAAGTCGTTTGACTGAATTAAACGGAGTGCCAATTTTTTAGCAAACTCTTCTCGTTGCCTACTTACTTTTAAGTGTCCCTTGGCGTATTTTTGACTAGCTTTTTTGTAGTTATTAGACTGCTTTTGTCCTCTCTTAAACTTTTTAGACTTTCTTCTATTCAGTTTATTAAGACGCTTTTCGGCTTTTCGATAATACTTAGGAGGCTCTACTGTATTCCCGTTACTGTCAGCATAAAGATATTTTAACCCCATATCTAATCCTACGCAATGACCCGTCGATTCTGATTGTGGGGTTATATCTCTAGCATCGAGTTTTAGCATTAACTGGCAATAATATCCATCAGCCCTTTTAACTATTCTTATCCGTTGAATTTGCCATTCTTGAAAATAAAACAAGTCTCGACTACCAATTAGTTTTAACTCCCCAATGTTTTTTCCATCAGTGAAAGTTATTCTCTTAGAATTTCGATTAAGTTTCCAACCTGACTTTTTAAACTCAACAGAATGAGTACGTTTAGAGTATTTAGGATATCCTTTTTTACCAGCGATTTGGTTCTTGCAATTGTTATAGAACCTAAGAATAGCAGTCCAAGTCCGTTCGCAAGCCTGTTGACAAGCTGTAGAGTTAAGGTCTTGAACAAAAGGATATTCACTTCTTAATTGAGTGACATATTTATATACATCCTTTTGTCCTACACCTTTATTGTCTTCCCAATATCTAAGACATTTATTCCGAACAAACTGTACTGTCCGAATAGCCTCATCAATGGCTTGATATTGAGATGGTTTTCCTCTAAGCTTGTACTCTAAAACAAACATTTTGCGTTATCGACCTACTACGCAAACTATTCTACCATACTAAAATTAAATTGGCAACTATAGATTAGAGTTATTTTTAGTCGTGCTCGTGTCACTGAGCCTTTACATTGAGCCTGTCGAAATGTGTCGAAGTGCTGTTCTATGCTGGTCGGCTTTTCATCTCCGAGGTGAAACCGAGAGCCTTCAAGCCGACATTATAGGTAAACACTAGAGGGATCGGAGAAAGTTTCTTAAAAGTTCCTTGCCAGCAGTGGTTAAAATACTTTCGGGATGAAATTGTACCCCTTGAATCTGGGGGTAATCCCGATGACGGACTCCCATGACCGTGCCATCTTCGACCCAGGCCGTGATCTCTAAATTATCTGGCATGGTGGAGCGATCGATCACTAAACTATGGTAACGGGTGGCAGTAAAAGGATTTTCTAAGCCTTGAAATACCCCTTCACTGTTGTGATAGATTGGGGAAGTTTTGCCGTGCATCAAGACCGGGGCCGAGACCACATCCCCTCCGAATACCTGACCGATACTTTGATGACCGAGACAGACCCCCAAAATCGGCAAATGGGGGCCAAATTTAGCGATTAATTCCAGAGATATGCCCGCATCGACCGGACGACCAGGACCGGGGGAAATGACAATCCCATCCGGCCGCATTTGTTCGATTGTGGCCAAGTCTATTTTATCATTACGATAGACCTCGATCGGCACAGCGATCGGGAACTCGGAGGCTAATTCTCCCAAATACTGGACTAAATTGTAGGTAAAACTATCATAGTTATCGATGACGATTATCAAGAGTCTCTCTCCTTTCCCTAGCCTCGCTCAGTATTTTCATTCTACACCTCTGCTGTCTCGATCGAGACAGCAGTGCCATAGGAGGTAAGCTATTTTTGAGCAGTCAGCTAGAATCTGCCCGGAATTGCTAATTAGGGTTTGCGGCAAAAAGTTTTTTGTGGGGACAGGGTGTGGGGTGTGGGGTGTGGGGTGTGGGGTTTTGAGGGGGTCAATTACCTAACCTGCATTATTCATGAAGACTTTGGAAAATCCTCGAAAGCCTTGGCAAGAAGTTCATCTAGCGATCTGGCTGAAAAACAGTCTGTTTTTTGAGATGTCCTCACAATCAGGTTTTTGCCAGTTGGTGAATAATGCAG
>NZ_JADBUN010000285.1:0-21685 GCF_020245625.1 Microcystis sp. M049S2
AGACCTCTTGCAAAAGTCTTAAGTCGATCCTTGTACAGCAACATTTTTGAAGATTATCAACTACTAATAAATAATTAACTGAAAGTCCCTCCCATTATTGTTTCTATCGTTTGTTTTCGGATTTATGCAAGAGGTCTACTGTAAGACTCCTTGGGATTCGTCTCAAAAAGCAGGTTTCTGTGAAGCAAGAATCTCCCATCACACAGCTTGGCATTGTGATGGCGAGAGTGTCAAAATTGTGTTCAATTACTCGTCATCCCAGTCATGCCTTCCAGCGGTCAAGTGAAATCGATTTTTTTTCTGATCCTCTTTCTCCTCAGTATTCTAGGGGGTATTCTACTGGCTTCGCTACTTCAACAACCAGCGATCGCCCAATCTCCCTCCTCGGATACATTGCTAAATCGTTATCAAATTGGAGAGCAAACCTATCTAGAAAATTGTGCCACCTGCCATATTGCCATTCCTCCCAGCATCCTACCGAGTCAAACTTGGAAAAAAATCCTAGAAAATCCTAATTCTCACTATGGTATCCGTTTAAAACCAATTGTCGGCATTACTCAGCGTCTTATCTGGGATTATCTCAGTTATTCTTCCCGCCCTCTTAGGGAGACTACTTTTGTTCCCCTCCTAATTGAACAGTCCAGCTATGTAAAGGTTTTGCATCCTAGGGTCAATTTACCCACTCCTCTCGGTCACACCACCTGTGTCACCTGTCATCCCAACGCTTCCCGCTACGATTATCAAACCCTTACCCCCATCTGGGATGATGCAGCCTAATCAGTTATCAGTTATCAGTTATCAGTTATCAGTTTTCAGTTTTCAGATGTGAGTTTTTAGTTCACTGATTACTGTTTACTGTTTACTGATCACTGAGAGGGGGTGCAGTCAGGGTGATTTCGCCGATTTGACCAGCTTTACCCATTAATTGGGCAGGGTTTTCGTTAAGAGAGATTTTAACAGCACCAGCATTGCCCGATCGAATATTTAAACTCTTTTGGGCTGTCCAAGTTCGTTTGGTCCCAGGTTGGAGATTGCCTTCATGGACTTTTTTGCCATCGGCAATTACCCTTACCCAAGCGGCCTGTTCAATAGTTACTTCGGCTGAGAGGGGAACTTTTGGCTGAGGAGAAGGGGAAGGAGCGGCTACCAGCGCAGGAGAGACTACCGGTGCGGGGGAACCCACGGGGGAAGGAGAGGGAGTAACGGCAGGGGGGTTAGAGAGAGGGGGACGGAGGAAAAGATAGCCAATACCACAAAATATACCCGCCAACAAGCCTAACCAGAGATATATCCCGAAAAAGGTCGATTTAGCTGGTTGGGAGCTAGTTTCTGGGGCTGGTTTTTCTGGTTTCACTCGTTCCGCTTTTGGGGCAGCCGGTTCAGCCTTGGGGATGGGGGTAGCTTTTGTGGGCAGTTTTTTGGGGATAGTTACCTCTTGAGCTAATTGTTCCGCACTAGGAGACAAGCGATCGGCTAAAGCTTTACCATCAATTTTTAGAGCATCACCGTAGCGTTTGATAAATCCCTTGACATAAATTAATTCTGGTAATTTCTCCCAATTCCCCGTTTCCAACGCTTCTAGCATTGGCAATCTAATCATCGTCAGGGCGGCGATATCGTCTATGCTCAGGCAGCTTTCTTCTCGTTTTTGACGTAAATAAGTCCCGATTTCCTTGATTTGTTCGGCTTGTAGGGGACTGAGTTGACTCATAATTCCAGTCATAATCTATACCAACTTAGATGATAATCTCGATTTTGTTATTTTGGGATAATCTGTTCTCTAGAAGGTCCTTTTACCTTGTCACCATTACTGGCGAAAAGGTTCCAAAAACTGGCAAAAATCGGCAATATTTGCCAAAGTTAAGTTTTTTATTCTAGGGTGACTGCACTGACCAGATAATACATACATTTGTTCTTAATGCTTGTTTTTCTCCAACTCTCATCTGATCGCTAATTAGGGCTTGCTGAATAAATCTAAAAACCTTGTTGGATAAGACTTTTAGACCTTTTGTCAATCAAAAAGTACCGGATATGGGAGTGGTCGGGGGGGAAATTCAGGTACTTTTCCCCTGAAAATTAGGTAATTGGCCACCTCAAAACCGGTAAAAACCCACACCCCACACCCCACACCCCACACCCCACACCCTGCCCCCACCAACAAACTTTTTCAGCAAACCCTAATTATGACCTTTATTCCCCATCCCGACACCACCCCCCTTCACCTTAGCTGTGCCGTAGTCACGGTGAGCGATACTCGTACCCCAGAGACGGATAGGAGTGGCCAAATAATTCAAGAGTTACTAACTCGATCGGGTCACGATATCGGCCTATACTTAATTATCCCCGATGAACCCTTACAAATTCAAGCAATTTTACCAGAGATTAGCAATCAAAATCAGATAAAAGTCTTAATTCTCAATGGGGGTACGGGTATTGCTCCTAGAGACACTACCTACGATGCTTTAGTACCTTTATTAAGGATTACTTTGCCCGGTTTTGGCGAATTATTTCGTTATCTCAGTTATCAAGAAATTGGCTCCCGTGCCATGGCATCAAGGGCAATAGCTGGGGTTTATCAAAACTTATTAGTCTTTTCTCTTCCTGGTTCCACTAATGCCGTTAAATTAGCCCTAGAAAAACTGATTCTTCCCGAAATCTTGCATCTGGTTAAACAGATGAATGGGTAATTTATTGGGATTTTATCTTGTCTGAAATTTCTTGAAAAGATACATCCCAAAAATAGCTGGCCAGATTCACTGCGCTTAACAGTTTAGGAATTCCTTCACTTAGACTAGCAAAACCTTGATTATTAATCTGGAGAAGATCGATAGTAATCGCAAAAGTTAAAAGTGCTAAAGCAATGATTAAAATTTGGTAATAAGTTTGTCCTATTCGCCGCCAAAATGCTAACCCATAAATCAGAATTGCGAGGCCATAAACAGAGATAGTCAAGAATTTGGGAATATTAAAATAGAGGAGAATGATATGAATTCTGAAGATTTCATTGATGGCAAAAAGTCCCGTTATTATACCAGAAAAAAGTAAGAAATTGTCAGAATTATTGAAACTTGTCTTGCGGGACAATAAAGCATAACTAAAAAGGCAAACAATCGGAGGTAAACAACAAAGAAACTGAAAAGAATGGGTTAATAAACCAGCGATCGGAGTTGGGGGAGTAGCGGGAGGATAAAACAAAAGACTAGAGGGTAATTCTGCCCGATCAACCCCAGCAATCAAAGCTAAAATCAAGAGGAGAACGACAAGATTTATTTTCAGAAAATGCTGTTTTCGTGAGGACATAAGTATAACAGTTGATAATTGTGCCTATTAATCACGGTATAATTCACAAAGTGCCGCTTTCTACCCGCTCAATCTATAGCGTTTCCTAAGCTAGTGAGGTACACTTGTTTTTCTTCCCTTTTGCCTTTTGCCTTTTGCCTAAAACCCATAACTTTTGTACCTCAGCAGACTGAAAAACGCTATAAATAACGAAGCGCCAAGCATTTCCCTGATTGTGTTAAGGACAATTTTCTCGGTTTTCTATGCTCGATCAAAAAGAACTTTTGTGTTTATTACAATTGGCTAGTCCCATTTTACCTGTGGGGGCCTATAGTTATTCCGAAGGGCTAGAAACCCTCGTCGAAAAGGGGATTATCTCCAATAGTGCCAGCTTAAATGATTGGTTACAGCGATCGCTTTGTCAAGGCTCGATTCGCTTAGAAGCGGCTGTTTTGCTAAGGGTATATCGTTGTTTTTGTCAAGAAGATTTTACAAAACTTAATTATTGGGACAATTGGTTATCGGCAACGCGGGAAACAGCCGAATTAAGACAACAAAGCTGGCAAATGGGGCGATCGCTGTTAAACCTATTGCGGGAGTTAGCAGCGGACAGAGATAATCTACCGGAACAGGCCAATTATGCCACCGCCTTTGCGATCGGGGCAAGTAATTGGCAAATTGGCGAAGAATTAGCGGTTTTAGGCTATTTACACAGTTGGGCAAGTAATTTAATCAATGCAGGATTGCGTTTAATTCCCCTAGGGCAAACCCTAGGACAATCCCTTCTGATTGGTTTACAGCCCAGTTTATTAACAGCAACAGCAGATATTATCAGTTTAGCCGATGAAAACCTGAGCAGTTGGAGTTGGGGGCTAAGTTTTGCCAGTATGAACCACGAAACCCAGTATAGTCGTCTATTTCGCAGTTAGAAATTTAGGGAGAAGAGCAGGAGAATGACGGAAAAAAGCAGATAAGGTATAGTATGATTGAAAAAAATCTTAGGTCTTAGTTCTCGCTTTCTGAGTAACTAAGGGTTTTAAGGAAAGGTGCGAACACTCTACCTAGCCACAGTGTACCAATGTTTAGTCAATCAGAAAAAATTCCCGTTTCGGTGTTAATTCCCGCCAAAAACGAGGAATCTAACCTTCCAGCTTGTTTAGAGAGTGTTGCTAGAGCTGATGAAGTGTTTGTCGTCGATTCCCAAAGTAGCGATCGCTCGATCGAAATATCTACAAACTATGGTGCTAATGTAGTCCAATTTCATTTTAATGGTCGTTGGCCGAAAAAGAAAAACTGGTCCCTCGATAATCTGCCTTTTCGCAATGAATGGGTATTAATCGTCGATTGTGATGAGAGAATCACCCCCGAACTATGGGACGAAATCGCCACCGTGATCCAAGATCCCAACTATAACGGTTATTATCTCAATCGTCGCGTCTTCTTCCTCGGACAGTGGATTCGTTATGGTGGCAAGTATCCCGACTGGAATCTGCGTTTATTTAAACATAAGTCGGGCAGATACGAGAATTTAAACACGGAAGATATCCCCAACACGGGAGATAACGAAGTTCACGAACACGTTATCCTCGATGGCAAGGTGGGCTATCTCAAAAATGATATGCTGCACATCGATTTCCGCGATATCTATCATTGGTTAGAAAGACATAATCGTTATTCCAACTGGGAAGCGCGGGTTTATTACAATATTCTCACGGGTAATGACGAAAGTGGTACGATCGGAGCGCACCTGTTCGGTGATGCAGTGCAGAGAAAACGTTTTTTAAAGAAAATTTGGGTAAAACTGCCCTTTAAACCGCTACTGCGCTTTATTCTCTTTTATTTTATCCGTCTCGGTTTCTTGGATGGCAAAGCTGGTTACATCTACGGTCGTCTTTTGAGTCAGTACGAATACCAAATAGGGGTTAAATTGTACGAATTACGGAGATTTGGCGGTAAATTAAACGTTAATGCCCAGACGAATCCTCCGATTAAACCCTCGGAACCTCAACCCGCAGAAATGATTAAATAGGTTTTATGTCCCCAGAAATCCGCACCGATGAGGAAGCGTGGCTAGATCTGCGTACCTACGATCAATCTTGGTTCGATCGCGGTCGTTCTAATCCAATTATCCTACTTTGGTGGTTAGTACAGGGAATTCTTTTTCCCCTCAGTTTGCACCAGATGGACAGCTTTCGCTGCGCTGTTTTGCGGCTATTTGGGGCTAAAATCGGCCTTGGGGTGAAAATTCGCCCGACGGTAAGGGTGACTTATCCCTGGAAAGTGGCGATCGGCGATTATACTTGGATCGGCGATGATGTGGTGATTTATAGTTTAGATAACGTTACCATCGGCAGTCATTGTGTGATTTCTCAAAAATGCTATCTTTGCACTGGCAGTCACGATCCTGGCGATCGCTCTTTTGGCTTAAAAACCACTCCCATCCTCATCGGTAATGGTACATGGATCGCCGCCGATTGTTTCCTGGCTCCGGGGGTAAAAATTGGCTCTAATGTTGTTATTGGGGCAAGAAGCAGCGTATTTGCCGATATTCCCGCTCAAAAGGTCGCTTGGGGCAGCCCATGTCGTCCTCAATACGATAGAAAGATGAATTCTTATAGTAGTTAAGCTAAGAGGCATTTTATCAGAGATTATTGCCGCAAACACGCACCATCCAAAATCAGCGATCGCACTAATCTTGGTAATGATAACGACAGGAAATAACTGTTAGATAATCATCATCTTAATTGGCTAGAATCAGTCTTTAAACCTCTAGCTTGATCATGACTTTTCTGATAAATATCTTTTTCTGGCTCCTGTCTGGCTTACTCAAATATCATACTAAATTCGGTCATTAAAAACTGATTATTTATTCCCCCTTTTACCTCTTGCCTCTCCTGATATGTAGCCTATGCTCAACGGATTTAGTATCAGTCTAGCACGGAACAAAATACCCCCCCTAGTTCACCTCTATTCCCCTGTACTAATTGTGGTTCTCACCATAGGATCAAGAATGGTTCTATTCATAATGGAAAACTCAAACGTCAATGTAAAGAATGTGGTCACTGAGCCTGTCGAAGTGTGGTCGTCAGTTGGTGATCAATCCCACTAATAAAACCGTCTCTGACGAAACTAAACAATTAAGCTGTTCGTAATTTAAATTGCTTGTTGAGACGAGGCAAGAGGCAAGAGGCAACAGTAAAGGGATTGGGGGAGGTTCGGCTAATCTAAGAATAAGCGGTTTAAATGCGTCTTAGCTTATAAGACAGTGATTCCGAGTAAACGTCATCGACCGGTCGGAAAAGAAACTGGTCAAACTAATCCTATTAAAAGATTAAATAATACCTTTCGACAAAGGATTTCTCGGCTGGTGAGAGAGAGTCTATATTTCTCTAAAAAAATGGAGAATCACGTTGGGGAACCCTTTGGTATTTTATCCATGACTACAATGCACAGCAAAGCAAAGGATTAAGCCGTCATAACTACTACCGAATCACCACTGGATTAGCAGACTAGAGTATTTCCCGAAAAATCCTACGTCGATAGGAAGGAGATTCATTGCTCATATTCCATAAAGTTTCGTAGAAAAAGAAAGAAACGCCAAAATTTTCTTGTCTCGATTTTTCCACTTGTTGAGTAATATTAACCATCGGAATCGGACGACCTTTTAAACCAGATAAAATCCCAATAGCTACGGGGATAGATTCTCTAGCTTGCTGTAATTCTGGTTGGGATAATTCCCAGTCAAAGGCGTTCATATCAGTTCGATACACTTGTATTATTAACTCATCAATCAAGTTTTTTTGTTGCCATTTTTGCCAATCTAAAAGATAGGATTCTAGGGAGAAAGTGTAGGGATTAGGAGATAGAGAAATAATCGCCGTAGGTTGGTGCTTTTTAATCGTCTGGGCTAAAGTATTCATATAGTCAGTAATTTTATCGGCCCGCCATTGAATCCATGCTTTATCTTGGTAATCTTGCGGTGGTAATTGTCCAGAATTTTCCCTTTGATAGAGTTTAATCGTCGTTTCATCATAGCCAAAATCGGCGGGATAACCAAAATGGTCATCAAACTGAATTCCTTCTATATCGTAGTTAGTAATAATCTCGCTGACTAAATCGGTAATAAAGTTTTGTACTTGCGGATGTAAGGGATTTAACCACACCCGTTGATGCACTTTTCCTTCCCACCAAATCACACTTTTATCCTGTCTTTGGGTTAACCAATCGGGATGTCGTTTGGCTAATTCTGAATCCGCGGGAGCCATAAAACCAAATTCAAACCAGGGAATAATTCTTAATTTTTTCCGATGACCTTGGCTAATCATTTCCTTTAAAAAGTCACGATTTTTTAAGGATTCATGGGGATCGATCGCTCGTCCTGTGACTTTTTCTGCTACCCTAGAAGGATAGAGTGTATAACCCCAATTCCAGACCGTGGGATAAATAGTGTTAAAGTTTAAATCAGCCAACCTATCAAGGGCATCTTTTAGGGTTTCTGGTTTAAATAATACCTCACTATCGATATTAGTTAACCAAACTCCACGAATTTCGGGTTTTTCTTGGGTTTGATTGCTGGATTGTGCCGGGTAATTAAAGGTTATCGTCATGATACAAGCAAAGATAATTAAAAATATTAACCAGCTTATTTTCCCGTATCTTTGACTATAAATAACCAAACCATCGGCGAAATTATTAAAGGTTTTACTGATTCTATTCATAATGGCAAGTGGAGAGACTTTTCAGTTATCAGTTCACTGATAACTGTTTACTGTTCACTGATAACTGATAACTGATAATGGTTAAAATAACTAAATTATCTCTCTAAATTGCGAGGATCTAGAGAATCGCGTAAACCATCACCGAGTAAATTAAAAGCTAAAACGGTGAGAATAATTAACAAAGCAGGTGGCCAAATTAACCAGGGTTGTAGAACAATAATTGAGGCATTGGTAGCCAGAGAAAGCATATTTCCCCAACTAGGATCCGGCTGTTGAATTCCCAAACCAATTAAACTTAAAACCGATTCGGCGACGATAAACCCCGGCACGGCTAACGTAGCAGAAATAATGATATAACTGGCAGTTTGGGGCAGCACATGACGCAGAATAATATAAAGGGGTTTTGCTCCCATAGCTTTAGCGGCCTGGATAAATTCCTGTTCTTTCAGGGATAAAACTTGACCGCGAATTACCCGCGCTAATCCCGACCAACTGATAAAAGAAGTAATCAGGACGATTAATAAAAAGCGCTGGGTGCTGGTTAATCCTGCGGGTAAAACGGCCGCTAGGGCCACGAGTAAATATATGCCGGGGATAGTCATTAAAACTTCCACAAAACGCATTAAAATCGCATCTAACCAACCGCCAAAATAGCCAGAAACGCCACCGACAAATAAACCGATAGGGAAAGAAATTAAAATCCCCACCAAACCGATAAATAAACTAATTCTGCCCCCAAAAATCAAGCGACTAAAACTATCGCGTCCCGATTCGTCAGTTCCCAATATATTGATTCTACCATCGCCGATGACTCCGAACAGATGGAGATCAAAAGGGATACCAGGGAATAAAGTTACTTCATCCCATTTTGGTGGCAAAGGTAGGCGAATTTGACCAAAATTATAGGTTTCACCCTGAACCAAGAGACGCAGCGGCAATGGTTTGTTAAAATCTCTCATTAGCTTCCGCTCACCAGTTTCTATATTAATAGCACTTTGAGTGGTGGGATAGACGTGGGGGCCAATCCACTCACCCTTGTTACTTCCCGACTGCGAGCGCCAAAAGATTTGGGTGGGAGGGAGGAGAGACTGACCGGGTTGGGAGGAGTAGGGAGAGTAGGGAGCGACAAAATCCGCCGCCATTACGCTTAAATAGAAGATTAACAGTAAAACTGCTCCCCAACGGGCGAGAGGATTATCTTTGAGTTTGTGCCACCAGTCCATAGGCGATGAGGTCAATAGGAGAGTTAATCTTTATTTTGCTAGTTTGATTGCTACAATTTATCATACCAACAAAAAAGCTGTCTAATGTTTATCAACCCCCTTGTTTATGAGAAATCTCCTGTCTATCGTCAAGATTTTGAGACAGCGCAACCGTTTAAGCATTTGGTCATCGATAATTTTTTAGTTGGGGAGCAAGCGCAAATTTTGCTGGAAAATTTTCCCAGTTTTAATCCGCAAAAAGCCATTAGTGAGCTAGGAAAAGTTGGCGGGAAGGCAGTTAATGAGGATTTAATCGGTTTAGGGGGTGTTTATCAACAGTTTGGCCGCTACATTCAAGCTCAAGAGTTTTTAGAGTTAATTTCCCAATTAACTGGTATCGATAATTTAATTCCAGACCCTAGTTTTTATGGGGGTGGAACCCACGAAAATTTACAGGGTCAAGAATTAGACCCTCACATTGATTTTAACCTCGATGAGCGTCATTGGTATCATCGCCGCTTGAATTTATTAATCTATTTAAATCCCCAATGGCAAGCAGATTGGGGAGGGAATCTAGAGTTACATTCCAATCCGCGTCAACCAGAAGAAAATAAGATTAAATCTTTTGTCCCTATCTTTAATCGTTGTCTTATTTTTGAAACCAATGAACATTCATGGCATGGATTTTCTCAGATTAATTTACCAGAAAATCAACGGCATTTATCGCGTAAATCTCTGTCTATCTATCTCTATACCAAAGAACGTCCTATCGAAGAATTATCCCCATCTCATACAACTTTTTACATCCCGCGCCCGCTGCCAGAAAATATTCAACCCCATCAAGTTTTAAGCTCGGAAGATTACCAACAAATTAAAATTTTACTGAAAAGACGGGATGATTTAATTCGTTTTTATCAAGATAGAGAACTGAAAGAATCTCAGGATTTAGTTAGTTTAAAATCCCATATTAAGCGCTATCTATCCCTCCAATATCCTCGCCTATGGAAAATTATTAAAAGTTTACCCCGTTGGCAAAAGTGACCAGAAAAAAATCCCTACTTTCCAATCAAAGAAAGTAGGGAATAATCAAAAAAACTGACTGGGAACTTAGCCTAATAACTCGGTAGCACGCGCAGTTAAAGCATTGGCAGTTAAGCCATTATAGGCCATAATTTCCCCAGCGCTGGCGGTGGTTTCTCCCCGTTTCCAAGCGAAGACATCCCGACGGGTATTACTGCGTAACATAATCGGTTCTAACATGGCGCTTGTACCACCGGTTACTCCGATTAAAGCATCACCAGCAAAGAGACTGTCAAAACCAGCATCATCGAGGAAATTATTATCCGCTTGCGAGCTAGTTTCACTCATCACATCGCTAGGACGATAGAGACGACGGGGATTAATTACCGAGACGATTTTTACACCGATTCCCGCTGCTTCTAACTGTTGGGCAGACTCAAAGACGGGTAATAAAGTCATATCACCAATGACGGCAAAAACGACTTTTTTACTGCCTTCCGATTCCTGGAGAATTACGCCGCCTTTTTCTAAAGCTTGATGGGTTTGCTCAAAGGTGGTTCGCACCGGTAAAGGCGATTTACTAGCGGTGATTGTAATGCCTTTATTGCTGGTTCCTAAGGCCCATTCATAACAGACTTGAATACTGTTAGCATCGCAGGGAAAGAGAGGAAAAATATTACCATTTCGCATCATAGCGGCGAAATAATTTTCAATCTCTGGGCGTTGGTGTGTCCAACCATTACGCCCTTGCTCTAAGGCTCCGGCGGTGAATAAAGTAATAGTAGAAGGGGTGGGACGACGTAACTCGGCCATCGCTTGGGTTACAGTCTGCCAAATCGGTAAACCATTGATAGCAAAAGACTCGTAGGAACACCATAAAGTCCGCCCTCCCAAGAGAGATAAACCGACGGCTAATCCAGCACAGGCATCCTCGCTTAAAGGCTCATAAACTTGACCGTTAGGTGCTTGGAAATAGGCATCATCGGTGGTGGGGTGAATAATCTTTAAACCGACGTTAATATTATTAATTCCCGAAGCGGCATTACCATCAGCATTAGTGACGACAAAATTGGGGTCAGCTTTACCCACAGCTACCACTAATTCCCCCATAGCAGTGGTGGCCACTTTTTTATCGCCACCCACAGTATATTCCGTCATCGGTAAGGTTCCTAAATTCGGCAGCGGGAAGGCTTTTTCCGTCACCACTGTTTCTGCTGCCGGACCGCCTCCAGAGCGCTCGAAATTAGTACGAACAATTGCCCAAGCTTCAGGGGGTAAAGCGCGTTCTTGTAAGGCAGTAACGATATAATCTTTTTCTAAAGAATCGCCTGGATAAAGATTATGAGAAGCTGCTCCCCGTTTGTGAACTCCCGCCCCTTTAAGTTGTTTAATAATGATCACCGTTAGTTTACCACCTAGGGCTAATTGGGCGGCTTTATCCGTGGCCATTAACACCGCTTTCATGAACTCCAGACGCTGGTTAAAAGAGAATTTGGTGCTATCTACATATTCCCCTTTTTGATTAGCATCATCGAAGTCTTTGGCATTAATGAGAATCACTTCCTCGAAACCATTACCGCGCCAATAGGCTTCCATTTCGGCGTTAGTTTTCAGGGACACCATGCTATGGTGTTCTTGGGAATAGCCATTCCAAACTAAAATTGGCAGAAAATTGGTAATTTCTGGATAAGCAGTGTGAAAATGACCAAAACTACTCATAATGTAGGGTTCTCCTAAACCACCATCCCCGATAGTCACAGGGAAAAGGGTATTAGGGTGTAATTTGGCCGCCGCCATGGCGAAATGTTGTCCTTGGCCCAAAGGACCGGCCGGCCCGAGCAGTCCGGGGATTTGTCCGGAAAGATGCCCTAAAAGTCCGTGTTTTTCCCGAAAACGTTCTCCCAATTCGGTGACGTTGCTGATGCCCATGGCTTCGAGAGAGCGATCGAGAAAGACGTTACTATAAAAACCGGGGGCATGATGGCCCACTTCGGTGAAAATATTTTTTTGGCCTAACATCATCAAAGAGGCAATCACGTCGGCAGCGCTGGCAAAACCGCCGGGGTGTCCCGATTCTTTGGTAGCGGTGATTTGTAGGGTGAGGTAACGCAAAGCATCGGCGGCTAGGAGGGTTTGATAGATAGCATTCGGGTCATTAGCGGCACTAATAGCGGTTTTTCCCTCAGCAATAGCGGCTTTTCCTGCATATTTATCAAATTCGGGTAAGGAACCCCCAAAATATTTTATTCCTTGACAAAAATCGGGAATTGTGCTAGTAGCTGTCATAAAATTAATATACCCCTTTACATACAGGCAATCATTAAAACTATCTTACAGTTAGCGGTAACTCTCGATAGATGCGATATTACAGGGGGTTTCCATAGGCGATCGACTATTTGTGCTACACTGATCGCCAATGTTAACCATAAAATTAATCCTATTGATCATGTTAAATAGCAACCAATTGCAGGATTTAATCAGTAAATCCCTACGTTATCTATTAATTATCGGCACTATTGCCCCTCTAACTTCCTTAGAAGCTCGCCCAGTCCAAGCTAATCCTCCTAGTAGCGCTGCACCCCCTAAAGAAGCGATTGCGCCTATCCCCGGAGAAAGCAAAGATTACACCCTAGGAGAAGGGGATAAAGTGCGCGTCACCATCTACCAAGTGGCGGATTTAAGCGGCGATTTCCTTGTTTTAGCCGATGGAACCCTAACTTTACCTCTCATTGGTAGCGTCAAAGTGGAAGGAATGACCGTCACCGAAGCCGGCCAAACCCTTGCCAAACGTTACACCACCTATCTCAAACGTCCCGTGGTTACTGTTAGCGTTCTCACCCCCCGGCCTCTGCAAATCGCCATCGCGGGGGAAGTCAATCGTCCGGGTACCTATACAATTAACCCCGAACAAAGCCAAAAAACGCCCCTATTGACCGAAATAATCCGGCAAGCGGGGGGAGTGACTACGGTGGCCGATATTGGTCAAGTTCAAATCCGACGCAACCTCAAGGGACAAGAACAGCTAATACAAGCGAATCTCTGGCAATTAATCCAAAAAGGCGATACAACCCAAGATATTAGCCTTAGAGATGGCGATAGCATCGTTATTCCCACTAAAACGACCCTTAGCGTCGGGGAAGTCAATCAATTAGCCGATGCCAATTTTGGACTAGATAGCGATCGAGAAATTAATGTTACTGTGGTGGGAGAAGTTTATCGTCCGGGGTCCCATCGCATTGTCCCCACTGCCAACAATAATAACAATAATAATGACCAAGATCGCGGCGGCACCAGGAAACCGGCCCGACTAACGCAAGCTATCGAACAAGCGGGAGGCATCAAACCCCTCGCCGATATCCGACAGGTGCAAGTGCTGCGTTATACTCGTGACGGTTCCCAGCAGAAAATCCCGGTAGATCTGTGGAGTTTGCTCGATAAAGGTGATATGACCGGCGATATCTTTCTTCAAGAAGGGGATACCGTGATTATCCCCACCGCTACTGAAATCTCGGCCAAAGAATCGGAAACCCTAGCATCGGCCAGTTTTGCCCCTAAAACCATTAACGTAAAAGTGGTCGGGGAGGTGAAAAGACCGGGGACAATTGAAGTTCCTCCCAATACCCCTCTCAATCAGGCAATTTTAACCGCAGGAGACTTTGATAAGCGTCGCGCTAATCAGTCCACAGTGGAATTAATTCGTCTCAATCCTAACGGAACCGTCACCAAAACCTCAATTAACATCGATTTTTCCCAGGGTATCAACGAGAAAACTAACCCGATTCTCCGCAATAATGATGTGGTTGTGGTTCATCGTAGCAATCTGGCCTCTGCCACCGACACCCTCGGCACGGTTTTAAGTCCCTTTACCGGTCTGACAGGCCTCTTCAACGGATTTTTAAATCTTTTCCGTTAAAAAAGTTTACTTTACCCGGATGTCATTAGCTAAGTAATCGAGCTAATAATAGATATAGAAACGGCGAAAAGTCGTGAGCAGTCACGGCTTTTCTGCTCAAGAGACTCAGGAAAGAAAACTATGATTTTTCTCCTTACTCTAGCCCTAATCTCCCTGTCGATTAGCTACAATGTTCACGGCGAAATAATTAGCCTCAGTACCTGCTTATTAGGTCTTTTTTGTGGCTTATTAAGTTTGTTCTTTACACCCCTACTGGTAAAAGTTTTTATCCTTGTCACTTTAGTCGTCTTTAGCTGAGATTGGCTCTTCTGGTTTCTGTGTGGAAACGAGGTCTATACTGATAGTTTCTTCGACAAAATAGTCCTAAAAGTGTTGCCCGATAAGCATTTCACGATTCCATAAGCAAAAATTATCACACAAAGTCGAGAAGAGCCTGAGATTTTAAACCCTAAACTCGACTAAAACCCTAAGCATACTTAACCCATCAAAAAAACTGTTATGCAAAAACGCTATCTCGGTCAGACTAATATAGAAATTACTCCCCTTCTCGTGGGTACTTGGCAAGCAGGAAAAAAGATGTGGGCAGGTATTGAAGATGAGGAAAGTATTAAGGCTATTCGTGCCGCTTTTGAGGCAGGAATTACCACTATAGATACAGCCGAAATCTACGGGGAAGGTCACTCAGAATTGATTGTCGCTCAAGCTTTGTCCGATGTGCGAGAACGGGTAATTTATGCCACCAAAGTCTTTGCTAATCACCTCAAATACGAGGAAGTTATCGCAGCTTGCCATCGCTCTTTAAAAAACCTCCAAACCGATTATATCGATCTTTACCAAATTCATTGGCCCAGTGGCTCATGGAACACGGAAATAGTGCCTATTTCTGAAACTATGGCCGCTCTTAATTATCTAAAAGCACAGGGAAAAATTCGCGCTATAGGGGTTTCCAATTTCTCCCGCTCTCAACTGGAAGAAGCTGGTCAATACGGCAGAATTGAGAGTATTCAACCTCCCTATTCTCTCTTTTGGCGCTCGGTAGAAAAGGAAATTATGCCCTATTGTATAGAAAATAATATTTCTATTCTGGCCTATTCTCCCCTTGCCCAAGGTTTATTAACAGGAAAATTTAGAAATGGTTATCAGTTAGAAGCGGAGGATCATAGAATTAAAAATAAACTCTTTCATGGCGAAAACTTTCAGAGGGTACAAGCGGCTTTAAATCAATTAGAACCGATTGCTAACCGCTATCATTGTTCCCTAGCTCAATTATCTCTTGCTTGGTTAATCAAGCAACCTCAAACTAATGCAATTGCTGGGGTAAGAAATGCCGCTCAAGCAGTTAATAACGCTCAAGCAATGACAATTAATTTAATCCCAGAAGACCTAAAATTAATTGATAATATCAGTAAACAGGTAACTGATTTCTTAGATGATAATCCCGTGCTGTGGGATTTCTAAAAATTATGCTATGCAGCAGTTATCCTAAGGGTGAGGATAGAAGTTTTGGTTAATTCTCAGGAAAAAGCCTGTATAATGATGGCTATAGTCCGATTCTTACCGCAGGATTATACCTATGGCTAAATCGAAAAAACACAATCTGCAATGGATTAAAGAAACCCTCGACTTAAATCCAGATCATAACTGGAAATCTAGTCCGGGTAACAGTATTTTTGTAGCTGGTCGCGGTGCAGTTCGCTTTGAAGTTCCTCAAGATTGGCATTTTGAACCCGATGATAATTCCTTTCGTTTTTTAGATAGAAAACCCCCCGATGATGATTGTCGTTTAGAGGTTTCCTATAATTTACTTCCCCCCGGAGATTGGAAAGAATTACCCCTAAAAGGAATGGTCAAAAAGTTAGCTCGTGAAGATAGCCGCAATCCTCACGAAATCGGCGAAGTTATCCAAGAAAAACGTCAAACTGTCCGCATTGTTTGGGTGCAAATTCAATTCATCGACCCCCAAGAAAATCGACCCGCTTATTCGCGCATTGCCGTGGGTATTGGTTCTGGGGTTCAATGTTTAATTACTATGGATTATTGGGTCGATGATGCGGACAAATTCACCCCCGTCTGGGATACGGTTATCTCCTCGCTGGTGTTAGGTTTATACATTCGCGATCCCCGCAGCGGTTTAGCTTTCCCCGACTAAAGGTAATAGCAATTTTGCAGGAAAATTTCCTTGACAAAAAACCTTAATTGTGATAGTAGAAAAATTGATCGCTCGACTTGCGTGGGGATAGCTGCCGGTTCCCGCGTTGACGGGATGTGCGGGAAAGCAAGAGGCACTGAGACTCAAACGCAAGCTATGACCTTGAGGAATAGTGATAAAAGTGGCCTGTAGGGCAATATTTAGGGGCGATTCGGGATTATTTACCCGTTTATAACCCTGAGTGATATTCAAAACTCGACCATCGGGGGTAACTTGAGAAACCACCGCGCAGATATCGAAACTAACCGCATCTGCTTGACAATAACAGTCCAGACGGGGACTACCCAAAATCGTTAAATCTTTCTCTAGGGGAGGAGAAGTGTAGGTAATCACATCACTGCGACAGTCTAGCATGGTGCGGTCGAATATTCCCCCCGGTAGGGCGCTATGACCTCCTAAAGATGGCACTGGTCGCCAAGGATCGTGAACTATGATATCCTCGATCGCAGGTTCTAACAAAATCGCGCTTAATTTCCCCTCATCCTCGCGCAGATTGGCTAAACCTTGACTAGCAAGATAATAAATTTGCTGATTTTCTCTGGGAAACTTTTCCAGATATTGCCATTGATTAGACCCCATTTGAAATAGATACAGGGGAGGATTTTTTAATAACTCCGTTTCCTGACCTTTTAAGAAATAATCAAACCATTGCAGCTGCATTTTATCCACAGGACTAATTGCCTCTTGACCATAATCTATCTCTCCTACTTTTCTCCCCCAGGGTAGATGAGTCCAAGGACCAATAATTAGCTGTTGGGGATAGATAGAACGCGCTTGCATTTCTTGGTATAAACTCAAAGTTCCCCGGAGATGAGGATCGAACCAACCCCCGATATGTAACATCGGTAAATCGATATTTTTTAAAAGGTTTTGCGGTGATAAATTTTGCCAATAGTCATCGGGAAGATAACGAGTAATCCAATCGTGATAAAAAGAATCGGCGGCTAAATCCTGTAAAATTTGGGGATAGGCAGCAATAGGATCAAAAAGGGGTAAATTTCGGGAAGCTGCCCAGAGTTTTTGGTAGGCAGTTTCGTCCCCTTTTAATCTAGCTGTTTCCGCAGCTAATTGTATTGCCCAAGCGAGATTATATTGTAAATTAAATGCTTCATTTTCATAGGCCCAATCTCGATATAAATCGTGAGCAATCATCCCTGGGCAAATAGTTTTTAAAGCATCATGACCATTAGCGGCCGCATATAATTGGGTCATTCCCTGATAGGAAAAACCATACATTCCCACCACACCCGTATTATTAGGAATAGTTAAAACCCATTCAATAGTTTCTAATCCGTCGCTAATTTCATGGGCAAATAAATTAAAATTTCCCGTCGAGTTTCCCCGTCCCCGGACATCCTGAATTACCACAATATAACCTTGACGTGCATACCAGCTAGGATGGGCATAAACCACCGTAGAAGCGATCGCTTTTCCGTAGGGTTGTCGCATTAGTAAAATGGGCAAAGATTCCCTACTATCCGGACGATAAATATCGGCAGCTAAACTAATTCCATCTTTGGTGATCAAACTAGCTGTTTCTTTTTTTATGGGGTAGGGATTAAACATTATTATCTCTTTCAGATCAAAAATACTGTCAGGTGGCTAAATCGAGAAAACTTGACCAAGACCAGATAAAGCTTAACTAAATGTTACAATAAAGGCGGACTGCCTCAACTGCCTAGGACTGGAGAAAAATCAGCGATGCTACGACTAGAGAAAATTAGTAAGATTTACCCGACGGGAGAAGTGTTAAAAGATGTCACTTGGGAAGTAAAAACTGGCGATCGCATCGGGTTGGTGGGAGTCAATGGGGCCGGAAAATCCACCCAACTGAAGATTATTATGGGGGAAGTGGAACCCACCGCCGGGGAGATCATCCGTCCTACCAGTCTCCATATCGGCTATCTTACCCAAGAATTTGAAGTGGATCCCCGTCGGACGGTACGCGAGGAATTTTGGACGGTGTTTCAAGAAGCGAATCAAGTCCACCATCAACTAATAGAAATTCCCCAACACATGGAAAAAGCTGATCCTGAAGAATTAGATCGCTTAATTCATCAATTGGATCGCTTACAAAGACAATTTGAAGGGTTAGATGGTTACGGATTAGAAGCACGCATCGAGAAAATTTTACCGGAAATGGGCTTCACTGTTGATGACGGCGATCGCTTGGTAAGTTCTTTTAGTGGTGGTTGGCAAATGCGGATGAGTTTAGGTAAAATTCTCCTGCAAACTCCCGATATTTTACTCCTCGATGAACCGACTAACCATTTAGACTTAGAAACCATTGAATGGTTAGAAAAATTCCTCAAGGATTTAACTACTCCCATGGTCATAGTTTCCCACGACCGGGAATTTCTTGATCGTCTCTGTACCAAAATTGTCGAAACTGAAAGGGGAGTTTCTACCACTTATTTAGGTAATTATTCTGCCTACCTACAGCAAAAATACGAACAACAATCCGCTCAGTTAAGTGCCTACGAACGTCAGCAAAAAGAACTAGAAAAACAGCAAGCTTTCGTGGATCGGTTCCGGGCCAGTGCCACCCGCAGTACCCAAGCAAAAAGCCGGGAAAAACAATTAGAAAAGGTGGAAAAAATTGAAGCGCCAATCGCCGATGTGCGTACCTTAAAATTCCAGTTTCCTCCAGCAGTGCGTAGTGGACGAGAAGTGGTAACGATTAAAAATCTTGTTCACATTTACGATGATAAAATTCTCTTTTTGGGAGCAAATCTGGAAATAGAAAGGGGCGATCGAGTGGCGTTTTTGGGACCGAATGGTGCGGGAAAATCGACGCTTTTGCGTTTAATTGTTGGTTTAGAAGCTCCCACAGAAGGCTCGATCGAAATCGGTAAACATAATGTTATTCCTAGTTATTTTGAGCAGAACCAAGCGGAAGCTTTAGACCTAACTAAAACTGTTTTAAATACCATTCACGATGAAGTTCCCGATTGGAAAGATGTGGAAGTTCGCAGTCTTTTAGGGCGATTTTTATTCAGTGGGGAAACGGTATTAAAAAAAGTAGAATCTTTGAGTGGTGGCGAAAAAGCGCGTCTTGCTTTGGCCAAGATGTTACTTGCTCCCGCTAACTTATTAATTCTCGATGAACCCACTAATCACCTCGATATTCCCGCTAAGGAAATGTTAGAATCGGCTTTAAAAGTTTATGAAGGCACGGTTTTAATTGTTTCCCATGATCGTTATTTTATCTCCCAGGTAGCTAACAAAATTGTCGAGATTCGGGATGGCGAATTAATTGTCTATGCGGGAGATTATCACTATTATCTAGAAAAACTAGACGAAGAAAAACAAAAAGCCGAACAAAAACGTATTGAAGCCGAAAAAGCGGCTAAAGCTGCCGCTAAACGCGCTAAACAAAAGGCCAAAAAAGGTTAGAATGTAAAGTATCACCCTATCCACTATTATCTATCGATTAATTAATCTTATGGCAGCTATAAAAGTAGGCGATCGAGTTCCCAATTTTTCTCTCCCTTCCCAAACAGGGGCAACGGTTAATATCGGCGATTTAATCGGTAAAAAATCCCTAGTAATTTATTTCTATCCCAAAGATGATACTCCGGGTTGTACCGCAGAATCCTGCGCTTTCCGCGATAGTTATGAAGTGTTTACCGATGCGGGTGCGGAAGTTATTGGTATTAGTGCCGATAGTCCCCAATCTCATCAACAATTTGCCCAAAAATATAATCTTCCCTTCACTCTTTTAAGTGATAGCGATAACCGAGTGCGGAAGTTATTCGGTGTTCCCTCTACTTTGTTCGTCCTCCCCGGACGAGTAACCTATATCATTGATAAACAGGGAATCGTCAGACATATTTTTGATTCTATGTTAGATTTTAAAGCTCACGTTACCGAATCTTTAAACACGATTAAATCTTTTTAAGTTGATGATTATGAAAGAAATCCCGATCAGATAATTACTTGGGAAGAAATTACAACATCTATCCGTTAACGAAGGCAGGGGGCAGGCTTCGACGGTGATCTCAGCCGAACCGCCGAACGGAGGCCGGTTTTGTAACGGAGATTTATAGTCATTTCAATTAAGATTGAGAATATCAATCCCAGAGTTCATAAGGATTTTGTCGGTCTAGACTGTATCAGACTTATCTGAAATGACTATATGCCCCGCTCCAAAAACTTTTCGCCTTAAGGCGGGGTTTTAGACCCGATTTTTTCGATAAGCAATATCGTTCACCACTACTACCAAATCATTACCAGCAGGTGCAGAGCAGAAGAAGTTAAGAACATTCCCCGTAATAATGGCCAGCAGGGGCCGGAGAAATAAGACGGGGAATGCCTGCTTGAGCTAGAGCGCCTGGAACAGCACGTTGGTGTCGGAGAGGATGGGGGTGAGAGTTCCGGTCAACGTGACGATCGCCAACGGACTGAAGGTTGATCCCGCAGAGCCATCGGCATCGTAGGAGAGTACCCCGCCGCTGTAGGTGAGGTAACCGCCAGCAATTGCACCTGTGTAGGTTGTGGTTCCCAAAGCCCCGCTACCCAGGGACGTGAAGGCGCTGGCACCGGTTATATCGAACACGATGGTGTCGTTGAAACCGGTGATCACATCCTGCTGGTCGTAGATGCTCAGAAACCGGAAGGTGTCGCCGCCGCCACCGGTGAGGGAATCGTTGCCGAACCCGCCGACGATGGTGTCATTACCATTACCACCATTGATGGTATCATTGCCGGATCCGCCGTAGATCAGATCAAAGCCGCCGAGTCCGATGATGTTGTCGTTGCCGGTGCCGCCGCTGATAATGTCGGCGCCAGTGCCGCCGTTGATGGTGTCATTGCCGTCGCCGCCATTGATGGTGTCGTTGCCTTCGAGGCCGCTAAGGTTGTCGTTACCAGTTGATCCGGTGATGGAATCCGCGCCAATTGTACCTGAGCCAATCACACTATCGCCTCCAGACGGACCATCATTCGGGTCAGGACCGCCGCCCACAGTCATGGCGATGGTGGCGGAATTGGCAACACCCTGGTTGCCAAGGGTATCGAAATAGTCGTTGGACACTGCCACTGTTCCCGTTGGCGACTGGAAGTCAGTAGGGGTGAAGGTGGCGGTGTAGGTATCGCCGTTAACGCTGGTGAAGTTGCTCAGCACCCCGTTGGTCAGGGTCACGTCGCTGGCGGTGAAACCGCTTACGGTTTCGCTGAACTGGAAGGTGATCGTGGTGCTAAAGTTCTGGCTGGTGAGCGGTGAGTTGTCGAAGGTGATGCCCACGGTCGGATTGAGCGTGTCAATCGTCACCGTATCCGTACCCGCTCCACCATTGTTACCGGCCACGTCACTGTAGCTATCGGCTGCCACGGACACCGAGCC
>NZ_JADBUN010000286.1:0-29053 GCF_020245625.1 Microcystis sp. M049S2
GAAAACAAAAGCGACTACTGGGAAGCTGCCAGAACGGGAACAGTGGAAGTGGAGGTTAATCAGGGGATTATATGAAAAGGAGTTCGAGAGGGAACAGATAATTAAACTGTTTGAAATCATCGACAATATGATGACTTTATCCTCTGAATTACAGTCAAGTTTAGAAAGTAAAATCAAACAATTTGAGGAGGAAAGAACCATGCCTTTAATGAGTAATATGGAGTTACGAGGGATAGAACGCGGTAAAGAAATCGGTAAGGAAATTGGGGAGTTACGAGGGATAGAACAGGGTAAGGAAATTGGCAAGGAAATTGGAGCGTTAGAAAAAAGCCGCGATGACATAAAAACAGTTTTAACTGTGCGGTTTGGACAGATTTCTTCAGAAATTGAAGAGATAATCGGCAAAATGACTAACCCTACTATCTTAGAAGAGCTACTAAAATTAGCAGCTACCGCTAATTCTCTCGCAGAATTTAAGCAGTCTTTGGCAAAAATCCAATCCTAGAACTTCTTTAGAAAACGGGTTTCTTCAAGAAACTATTTAGAAACCCGTTTTCTTTGAGAAACCCGTTTTCTTTCTGTTGCAGTTAATGTCATGACTTTTCCCTTTTTGCCGATTCTTCCTGCTGTTGACCATATTTTATTCAATTTTGCTGAATCTGATGGCTTGAGTCAAGTTAATCAGGTGAATAGTACGAGAAATCAAGGTTTAACCGCACTGGAGTTAAATACTGTAGTTTTCCTCGATGCTGATGTTACCGATTATCAAACCCTACAAGCTGGGGTAATCTCTGGAATCACCACCGTTATTTTCTCTGCCAAGGAAGACGGAATCGAGCAAATCACCGCTTTTTTACAACAAAATCCCCAGATTACCTAATTTGATTTTTCCTGATTCATGAATAAACCTGATGAGAAAAAAAAAAAAAATAAGCATATTTTATATCCTATTGACGGTAGAAAAAAACGCTCTCAAAATGGTAGAAACGATTAATTGATGGTTTGATAGTTTTTTTTAAGCCTAACCTAGACTGGCTGAGTTTGCGGAAAACAGGCTGACTCGACTGAATAAATAATACTATAGCAGCCAAAAGCTCTTTCCTTAGGACATTAGGTAAAATCAAAAAAGAAAATTAGGAGGTCAACTATGGTTCAGTATTACGGCAATATAAATGGTAATCTTTAGAATGATTTTGACGGGAATGGAGGTCAAAACTATGGCTATTATTATGGCTCTACAGAACCTGGCTTTGTTGGTTGGACAATTAGCCTAACTAAACCTGATGATCCTAGTTTCAGCAAAGTCACTTATGCCGAGAGTTCTGGTTATTATTCTTTTGGTTCTTTACCCTTGGGGGATTATTTAATAACCGTTACCCTACCCTCTCCAGATTGGGTGCGAACAGGCAACTACTTCCTCTACAATGATTCTACCAATACTTCACAACCCGTTTCTCTTTGGGATGGATCATACGTATTTCAATCCTCTCGTAGTTCCTTTGGCTATCGAAAACCGGAAACCCAAATTACAGGTTATCTTTGGAACGATGCTAATAGCAACGGCTATCGAGACTACTACTACTACGAAGAAAGTTCAGGCGGTTGGTTAGTTTATCTTGATACCAACAATAACGGAATTTTAGATACTAATGAAAAAAGAACCTTCACTGATGATATTGGTTATTACACCTTTGCTGGATTAGAGGGAAATACAAATTATACTGTCAGTGTCGTTAAACAATCTGATAGTTGGCAAACAACTACTGGATACAGCGATACACAAATAATTAGTACCACGACTGGAGAAATTAGTCAAGCTAATTTTGCCTATCGTTTAAGTGATGGTCAAATTCAAGGCAGTTTATGGAATGATGCTAATAGTGACGCGATACAGGATCAAAGCGAGTCTCTTTTAGCAGGGTGGACAGTTAATCTTCTACAAAATGGAACCCTTATTAGTAGCACTGTAACCGATAATGGGGGGCGTTATGTTTTTGTCGGAGTTTCTCCAGGAGATTATTCTGTTGAGGTAATTCCCCTGGATGCTAATTGGCAGTTTACTAATTCTCCAGGATTCCCTGTCTCAGTTAGTGCATCTCAGCTAATTGATAATGTAAGCTTTGGCCTATCTAATCCTAATAATACAGGCAGTACAGGCACTTATGGAGAAATTAGTGGGGTAGTTTGGAATGATGCCAATTTTGGTTTAGCCGGTTGGACAGTTTTTCTCGATAGTGACAATAGTGGTACTTTAGATGCAGGGGAAACCTCAACCAAAACTGATCCCTGGGGACGTTACAATTTTGCTGGGTTAGCATCAGGAGATTACAACGTTACCGTGATTGTCCCCCCCACAGTGCAGTCCTGGCAATCTACAGGAAGTGGCAATTATAATCCTACTCCATCTTATTCTCACTTAGTCAATATTGCTTCGGGTGCAAGCCTAAGCAATATTGACTTTGACTACAAACAAAATGTTAGCCTCAATTACGGGGATATTACTGGGTATGTCTGGAATGATTTCTATGGAGATGGTGTCTTTGATAACTACTCCTACTCTAATGACAAAGGATTAGCCGGTTGGAAAGTCAGCCTAGAAGATGAAAACGGACAAACTGTTCAAACCACCCTAACTGATAAGTATGGATATTACGGATTTACAGGGGTTTCTTCGTTTAATACTAACTCTTATAACGTTACAGTTGAATCACCCGATGGATTAAATATTTGGCAATCCACCCATAGCCCCTCTCAACCCATTGTTTATTCAGGATCGAGTATCTCTGATATTAACTTCGGTTATCAATCTACCTATCGCGATATTTCTGTATTTATCTGGAATGATGTCAACGGCAATGGTACTTGGTACTCGTACTCATCAGGCAACTATCAGGATGATCCGAATGAATCATATTTAACTAACTGGAAAATCAATCTAATCCAAAACGGACAAATCATTGATAGTACCTATACAGATGGATATTACTCTTTTGGCAGTCGTCCCTTTGGCGATTATACGGTTAGTGTTGAACTGCCTTCGGCTGATTGGCAGCCAACTCAGGGTAATAATTCTGTTGGTGCTACTTCCGTTTCTTTTACTACATCTGCCCAAAATCCTTGGGGTGCATATAACTATTTCGGGTTTCAAGGGACTAAGGGAGAAATTAGCGGTTTCCTCTGGAATGATATCGATAAATCTGGTTCGTGGGGCTATGCCTTCACTGGAAACAACTATCAGTTTGAACCGGCTTTAAACGGTTGGACAGTTTACCTCGACCAAAATAATAATAATGTCCGTGATCCAGGAGAAACCAATACCGTCACCGATAACTTAGGCGGCTATGAGTTTAAGGATTTAGTCGCTGGAACCTATCGAGTGAAAGTAGATACCCCTGTGGGTTGGCAATTTACCTTTCCCACTCCTCCCGAAAAAGTTCTGACTATTACCACTAGCGAAATCTTTAGTAAAGTTAACTTTGGTTACGTCCAAGGTAGCGGTAATCGTCCCCCCCAAATCCAAAACCGCCTCTGGGGTCGTTCCATCGTTGATAACGTTACCATTCCGGGAGTATATGTCGATCCCGATGGTAATGCGTTAACCGGTACAGCGACAAAAGCGGATGGAACTTCTCTTCCTCCCTGGTTAACCCTGACGGTTCAATCTAATGGAGACTTAAACCTCAATTCTAATAATCCTCCCCGTTACTTTGTCCCCTTCGATGTCAAAATTGCGGTAACGGACGGACAAGCTAGTATCGATCATATCTTCCGCATCTATCCCAGTTATAGCGGCTTTGTTATTGATAACTATGTCGCTGGGGCGACGGTTTTCTTCGATGCGGATAAAGATGGTGTTCTCGATACGAATGAACCCTTTACTACTACCGATCAAACAGGCTTTTATCTCCTCGATATTCCCCAAAGCTTCGACACTAATGGTAACGGTGTATTTGACCCCGAAGAAGGTCGTCTAGTAGTCTTTGGCGGTGTAGATACAGCAACTGGTTTACCCTTACAAACGCCCCTCACAGCCCTTGCGGGTTCTACTACCATCACCGCTTTAACCTCCCTAGTCGAGAATTTAGTCTCTCAAGGGTTAACGGTAGAACAAGCAAACACAGCAGTAACCACCGCTTTGTCTCTTCCTGCTGGTGTTGATCTTAGCAACATCGATCCCATCGTCGCTACGACTAATAATACGCCAGGAGGAGCGGCAACTTTTGCCGCCTTAGTTCAGGTACAAAACGCCATTACCCAAATTGCGGGACTGTTAGATGGGGCTTCCGCAGCTTCTACAGAAGATATTGTTAAAAATGTCGTTTCAGCCTTGGCTAGTCAAATTCAAGGCGGAACCCCCGTAGATTTGACCGATGCTACCAAATTACAAACCGTCATTCAAGAAGCGGCGACACTGACCAATAATGTAGATGTTAGCGCGATCGCCTCTGAGGCCGCGCAAGTCATCGCAGCAGCCAACCAAAAGATTGAAGACATCGCCGCAAGTACGCCAAATGCCTCTCTACAACAGGAATTTGCTCAAGTCCAAAAAGTGGCTTTGGGTGAAACTACTAACGATTTACAACAAGCCGGGGCGGGAACTAAATCGATTACGGATGTAGTTACAGAGAATACAGGAACGGCTTTAACTGATCAAATTGACAATGCTCAGGTCTTAAGTCAAGCCCCCACTGATGTATCCTTAAACACTTCTTCTATCGCGGAAAATCTTCCTGTAGGTACAGAAGTCGGTACTTTCTCAACAGTTGACCCGGATAGTAGTGAACCCTTTACCTATAGTTTAATCGGGGGTACAGGTAGTACAGATAATAGTCTGTTTCAAATTAGCGGTAATCGCCTTTTAACTAACGCCATCTTCGACTACGAAAGCAAGAATAGTTACAGTATTCGGGTACAAACCTCTGACAGTAACGGTGGCGTTTTCCAGAAAGCTTTGACCATTAATGTCAACGACGTTAACGAAAATGAAAATCCCACCGATTTAAGCCTTAGTAATAATTCTGTCGCGGAAAACTCACCCCTAAATACCCTCATCGGTAACTTCACCACTACTGACCCTGATACTGGTAATACCTTCACCTATAGCTTAGTTACTGGGACAGGAGATACTGATAATAGTCTCTTTACCATCGACGGAAATCAACTAAAAACTAATACTACTCTCGACTACGAAAGCAAGAATAGTTACAGTATTCGGGTTAAAACCACAGACCAAGGCGGTTTGTCTTACGAAAAACAACTCACCGTCAGTGTTAGCGATGTCAACGAAAACCCAACAAATCTCAACCTATCTAACAACACCGTCGCAGAAAACTCACCCCTAAATACCCTCATCGGTAACTTCAACACTACTGACCCCGATACGGGTAATACCTTCAGCTATAGCTTAGTTACTGGTATAGGTTCAACTGATAATAGTCTCTTTACCATCGACGGGAATCAACTCAAAACTAATACTCCTCTCGACTACGAAACCAAGAATAATTACAGTATCCGGGTTAAAACCACAGACCAAGGCGGTTTGTCTTATGAAAAACAACTCACCGTCAGTATTACCGATGTCAACGAATCTCCCACAGATGTCACCCTATCTAACAATATCGTCGCGGAAAACTCACCCCTAAATACCCTCATCGGTAACTTCAACACTACTGACCCTGATACTGGTAATACCTTCACCTATAGCTTAGTTACTGGTATAGGTTCAACTGATAATAGTCTCTTTACCATCGACGGAAACCAACTCAAAACTAATACTCCTCTCAACTACGAAACCAAGAATAATTACAGTATCCGGGTTAAAACCACAGACCAAGGCGGTTTGTCTTATGAGAAACAACTCACCGTCAATGTTACCAATATTCCAGAACAAAGGATATCTATTGATAAAAACGCGATTACTTTCGGGACTCCCCTCTCACAATATCGTCAAGGTTGGAGTAACAGTAACCTAGTTCGTCCCAAATTTGCTGATACATTCCGATACATTGACATCACCAATACAGGAGTTAACGCCGAAGATATTCTCGCCATTTCCAACATAGAAGTTAAAGCCTCCAACGTTACCACTAACGCTGATTTCAGTCAGGGAGATATCTTACTCAATCCGGGACAAACTTGGCGTGTTCAATTAACTTATGCACCCACCGCAGCGCGAGAAAGCTTTAACCTCAATGATGGTTTAGTTATTCACAGTAACGCCATCAATAACACGGCCTATAATGTCGCCTTAACTGGTAAATCAACCTTTAACAGCGATATTACTTACAATGGTAAAGTAGATCGGGGTGACTTAGCACCATTACAAGCCGCTTTCAACAGTAGTATTGGTGGTTCTAAATACGATCCCACTGCTGATATTAATGGAGACGGTAGAATCAATTTAGGTGACTTCTTAGTCTTAAATTCTGACTACGGACTAAGCTTGATCTAACCTAAATTTCTGGCAACAATAGAGTGTAGGGTGCGTTAGGTCAAAAAACTAAAATTAACCATCCGCCGTAACGCACCACCTCTATCATTAAATTGATGCATTACCCTATCGCACTTCACACCCTCCGAGTGCTAGGAGTTATCTACAACCGGATTTAGTCTTATCCATTCACAAATTGACAGAAAATTATGCCTAATTTAGCCGTTGAATTTAATCTGATAGAAGACATCGCAGGAACCCCCGGTGGATTCCTTAATCAGAATAATCCCTTAAATATAGGTGATCGCTTTTTTGTTCAAGTCTTAATGAGGGATATTCATAGTAATCCTATCGGATTAACTGGTAGTGCTATCAATCTCAATTTTGAAGCCAACAAAATCCAAAATATTGACATTCCTTTTAATCCAGTTGATGATAATAGTCCCTTAGTTACTTCTAAATTTCCTCTCTTTCGGGGAGGAAACTTAAATAACATTAATGGGACAATTACCGACTTAGGGGGAGCATCTTTTCCTGATGCCGGTTTAGGTTCACTCTTGGGACTGAATCAACCAGAACAATTTAGCTTAATGCACTTTCAAGTTATCGGAAAAGGCAGCTCTAATTTAATCCTAAATGTAGATTTGAGTCAAACACATTTTGCTGATGGAACCTTAGCCGCTAATGATACAACTAATCCAAGTCAATTAATTCAAATTGTTCCTATTGTCCCCGCAAATTACACTGTAACTATACCTGAACCCAGTCTAAATATAGGTTTATTTATCCTACTAGGCGTTATGGCCGTTCTCAAGAAACAGTATGCCAAAAGAGTGTAGGCTGAGTGTTTGCGGCTATCAATTCCGTCAAAAAAACCAAATTAACAAGCCGCCGTAACGCACCACCTCTATTATTAAATCGGTGCGTTACGCTATTGCGCTTCACACCCTACGATAAGTAGCTGGTTATAATTAAATTAAAAATGGATTTTAGGTTCG
This sequence comes from Microcystis sp. M049S2, assembly GCF_020245625.1. Classification (NCBI taxonomy): domain Bacteria; kingdom Bacillati; phylum Cyanobacteriota; class Cyanophyceae; order Chroococcales; family Microcystaceae; genus Microcystis; species Microcystis sp. M049S2. The sequence continues at coordinate 7,429 of NZ_JADBUN010000286.1, forward strand.
ATCCCCCCTGCCCCCCTTGATAAGGGGGGTGCCGATAGGCGGGGGGATCCCCCCTTAATCCCCCCTTGATAAGGGGGGCATCTGATAATTTTTAACGCCTACCTACTTATGTAAAAATAAAATTTGCTTTAGATTTGGACTAGACAACCGATGAATCAATCAACTCCCAATACTAATCAATCTATCCCCGTAGAGATAATTGCTTCCCGTAACTTCATCGATTGGTTAGAGTCTCAGCAGATTAGTCTGGCTTTTACTACCTATCAAAGTTCTCGACTGATGTTTTTAGGAGTTAACCCTCAAAGGGGGATGTCGGGATTTGAGCGGATATTTGACCGCGCCATGGGTTTATATACTACCCCAGAAAGGATTTATCTTAGTTCCCGCTATCAAATCTGGCAACTAGATAATGTGCTATCATCCGAACAGCTTTATGATGGTTACGATAAACTTTATATCCCCCGCATTAGTTATACTACTGGGAATTTAGATATTCATGATTTGGCAATAGAAAATCTCTCTGAAAGAATTGTATTTATCAGCACCATGTTAAATTGTCTGGCGACAGTCAGCGATCGCCATAGTTGTATTCCCCTATGGAAACCATCGTTTATTTCCGCTTTAGTCAATGAAGATCGTTGTCATCTCAATGGTTTAGCCTTGGTAGATGGGAAGGCGCGTTATGTTACCGCTTGTAGTCAATCAGATGTGGTGGATGGGTGGAGAGACAGAAGACAAACTGGCGGTTGTGTCATTGATATTCAGTCTAATGAAGTGATTGCTACTGGTTTATCTATGCCTCATTCTCCCCGATTTTATCAGGGTAAGTTATGGTTATTAAATGCGGGTACGGGTTACTTTGGTTATATTGATCAAGACAAAGGCATTTTTGAGCCTGTTACTTTTTGTCCTGGTTTTCTGCGTGGTTTAGCATTTGTCAGAAATTATGCCATTGTTGGATTATCTAAAAGTCGTGGGGGAGATAAGACTTTTTCGGGGTTAATCTTAGATGATAATTTAATGGCTAAAGAAGCAGATCCTCGCTGTGGTCTGCTAATTATTGACTTGAAAACAGGTGAAGTTGTTCACTGGATACGCCTAGAAGGTGAAGTGACTGAACTTTATGATATACAAGTCTTAGAAGGAGTTAAACGTCCCCAAGCTTTAGGATTCCAAAATGATGACATCAGTAAAATTATTACTCTTGATCCTATTTCTCCTTTAGTTGGAGGAAATCTAGCAAATAATCAGCCTGATACTTCCCCAGCAGATACCCTGTATCAGCAAGCATAAACCTTGCAAAAACAGCTTAAGCTTGAAGAGGCGATCGCTCTATATCAACAATTAATTAATCAATCTCCCCAATATGCAGCTGCTTGGCATCAGTTGGGGGTGATCATGGATAGTTTAGGACAAATTGATCAAGCTATTTTGGCTTACAAGCAAGCTTTAGTGATTAATCCTAATTATGCAGAAGCTCACAATAATTTAGGAATAATAGCAGTTAGCAAGGGAGATTTAGACGAGGCGATTATTTGCTTTAACCACGCTATTTGTGGCAATCAAAACTATGCTTTTGCTGAGAATAATTTAGGTTTAGTCTTACAAATGCAGGATAAGTTAGGGGATGCTGTGGTCAATTTTCAAGAAGCAATCAGGAAAAACCCTAATTATCCAGAGGCACACTTTAATTTAGGCAATGTGTTACAACTCCAGGGAAAGACTGAAGAAGCGATCGCTTATTTTCAAACAGCAATTAAACTTAATCCTAAGTATATTAAAGCTTATAATAGTTTAGCTTTAGCTTTAGGAAGACAGAACCAAGTAGAAGAAGCTATGAGCGTATTTAAGCAAGCTTTAGCCATTCAACCCAATTCACCAGAGGCTTTTGCTTGCTTATTTTCTATGAAGGAAATGACTTGTAATTGGGACACAAGAGAAGCTGATTTAATTCAACTTTGGCAATTAACCGAAAAACAGTTACAAGAGGAAAAATCTAGCGCAGTAACTCCCTTTGATACCTTATATAAACCTTGGTCTGCTAGTCAACAATTGCAAGTAGCTTATAACTATGCTCAAGAGGTTAAAAGACAATTAGCCTTAGGGACTAAACCCCTCAATTTTAACCATTCACGCACCCGATCTGGACGATTAAAAATAGGTTATTTATGCCATGATTTTCGTAACGATCCCACCAGTCATTTGATGCAAAGTGTGTTTGGTTTACATGATCGCAATAACTTTAAAATAATTGCCTATTCTTATGGTCCTGATGATGGTAGTGAGTATCGTCGTCGCATTGCGGCTGATTGCGATCGCTTTTATGATATTGCTACTTTATCAATTACGGAATCTGCACAACGGATTTTCAATGATGGGGTGCATATTTTAGTTGATTTGATGGGATATATTGATAAAGCGCGGACGCAAATATTGGCTTTAAAACCTGCACCTATTCAAGTTAATTATTTGGTTTATCCGGGGACAATGGCAGCAGATTTTATCGACTATATTATTGGTGATCCCATAGTTACCCCACCAGAATCTGCTAATTATTTTACTGAGAAATTGGTGATTTTACCGGATAGTTATCAAGCAAATGATGATCAACAAATCATATCATCTAAACCTGTTACTCGTTCCCAGTATGGTCTTCCTGAATCGGGTTTTGTCTTTTGTTGTTTCAACCACACCTATAAAATTGAGCCGCAAATATTCACTGTATGGATGGAAATTCTGGCCAATGTTCCAGGTAGTGTGTTATGGTTATTTTCGAGAGTAGCTGAAGCTGAAGCAAATCTACGTCGGGAAGCACAAGCGCGAGGAATTGAGGGCGATCGCTTAATTTTTGCCCATCTCCAACCTAAGCCGGAACATTTGGCGCGGCATCAACTAGCTGATTTATTTCTTGATACTTTATACTATAATGCTCATACTACTGGGAGTGATGCTTTATGGGCAGGTTTACCGATTATAACTTGTTTGGGGGAGACTTTTCCTTCCCGTGTTGGTGCTAGTTTACTGACAGCTATTGGCCTACCTGAATTAATTACTAAGAATTTAGAGGAGTATAAAAATTTAGCGATTAATTTAGCAAAATCTCCTGATAAATTGCACGAAATTAAACAGAAACTAGCACAAAATCGTCTTACTTATCCGTTATTTGATACCCTTCGTTTTACCCGCAATTTAGAAAAAGCTTATCGGACAATGTGGGATATTTATGCTGCGGGAAAATCACCAGAGATGATCAGGATAGCCAATTGATCACTGGAATTATCAGGGTAAGCGCATCTTAACAATCCTTGACAAAATCAACTTTATCCCTCCCAGTTTTCACGGTACTTGGCAAGAAAAATCAGAAAAAGGTGCAGAAGCAATCTCAACTTAGAAAAGGGGTTTCTATTTAGAAAACGGGTTTCTTTGAGAAACCCGTTTTCTGGACTTGTGAGAGAGAAGCTTTATTCGATTTCTCTACGGTTGAAGATTTAATCAATTGGTTAAATACTTTAACTGCTTAGTTCTTACGACCGCCTCAAGACGGAGTTATCGAAAAAAAGTTGCTTCTTCGGTTTGTGTTATGCAATGGAGGGAGTTATAAAGGATGAAACCCTTATAGAGAAAGACATTGCTGCGATTTTTGCCAATTGTTTTCGATCTAGAACGAGCTAATCAATTAAGTCTCTTGCCAGATAAGGATTTAGTCGATTTATGCCCCTGAGCGAATCATACCAAGTAACGAAGAGCCCGCATTGTTAATGTGTGTTAACAAAAAAGTATCGGATTAAATATCGCCCGTAGAATGTGGATATGGCAATAAATTTCAGAACATCAAGGATTAGTCACCGTGGCCACCATTAACTTTGACCTAACCTCTCTCTTCACCAGCGACCTCATCGTTAACGGCACTGACACTAGCCAAACAGCCATTGACGCTAACTACAGCTTAATGACCCAATCTTTGGCGGTGGGCAAAGGCGGCACCAGCAGTCAAGGTTTACCCGATAATGGCGTATTTGCGGCTAATACTTACCACCCAGCTTTTGACCTCCTCTACGACAATGCCGACAATGGCAATAACGGCATTTTAGCAACAGCGACGGGAACCTTTGTCACGTTTAATGTCACCAACCAAGCCTATTCTGCCCTTCATCTTTTTGCCACATCGGGCGGCGGAGCGAGTGATATTACCGTCACGTTTAATTACAGTGATGGCACCAATTCTACCGCAACCGGCACGATTCCTGACTGGTACACCCAGGGAAATATCACCGAATCCCAAGACCAATATTATTTATCCAAAACCCTAAATGTCAGTACCCCCAATGCGTCGGCTCTAGGTTCATCGGCAGGCATTACCAATGACATCAAACTGTTTGGATTGAGGTTTACGCCCAATAGTGCCAAGACGTTGCAGAGTGTCAGCATTAATAAAACCAGCACAACGGGTAAATTAGCCTTTTTTGGTGCCGCTGGTGTAACCCTCGATAGCACTCCCCCTACGATTAGCAGTTTGAATCCCAATGATGAGGCGACAGGCGTGGCCATTGGGGCAAATCTCGTGATTAATTTTAATGAAGCAATCCAGAAGGGGACGGGCAATATTGTTATTCGCAAGGTTTCAGATAATTCGGTAGTGGAAACCCTGGCGGTTACGTCGAGTAATATCACGATTAGTGGCAGTCAATTGACTATTAATCCTGTCAATGATTTAGCCTACAGCACGGCTTATTATGTTCAAATTGATAGCGGTGCAATTCAGGATTTAGCTACCAATAATTATGCGGGTATTGGTAATAATACTACTTGGAATTTTCAAACCGCCAATCCCCCTAAGCCGCCGACTATTACCAGTGGAAATGCTGTCAGTTTTGCTGAAAATAGCACAGGCACAGTTTATACTACTATTGCCAGTGATCCCGAAAATGCTACCTTAACCTACAGTTTAACGGGAACAGATGCGGGGTTATTTAATATTAATAATAGCGGGTTAGTTACGTTTAAAACTCCACCGAATTTTGAAAGTCCAACGGATAGTAATAGCGATAATGTTTATGGAATCACCGTTAATGTCAGTGATGGTAATTCAACGGTAACGAAAGATGTGGCTATTACCGTTACCGATGTTGTTAACGAGTCTAATCAATCACCGACTATCACCAGTGGAAATGCTGTCAATTTTGCTGAAAATGGGACGGGAACGGTTTACGCTACTGTCGCCAGCGATCCTGAGAATGACGGCTTAACCTACAGTTTGACGGGAACAGATGCGAGTTTATTTAATATTGGCAATACTGGCTTAGTCACTTTTAAAACCCCGCCAAATTTTGAAAGTCCAACGGATAGTAATGGCGACAATATTTATGATATTACTGTTAATGTCAGTGACGGCAGTTCAACGGCGACTAAAGCGTTAGCCATTACCGTTACTGATGTTGTTGTTGAAATGCCGAACCAACCGCCGGTTATTACCAGTGGAAATGCTGTCAATTTTGCTGAAAATGGCACAGACACGGTTTATACTACTGTTGCCAGTGATCCTGAAGAAGGAACCGCCCTAACCTACAGTTTGACGGGAACAGATGCGAGTTTATTTAATATTGGCAATACTGGCTTAGTTACCTTTAAAACTGCCCCTAATTTTGAAAGTCCCAAGGATAATGGTGGCAATAATATTTATGATATTGTCGTTAATGCTAGTGACGGCAGTTTGACGACAACTAAAGCGGTAGCCATTACCGTTACCAATGTTAATGAAGCACCCGTGTCTAGTAACGGTTACGTGGTTAATGTTAATTTTGCCGAAAATGGCACAGGCACGGCTTACACCACGCTGGCCAGTGACCCAGAAAATAACCCATTAACCTACAGTTTATTTGATGGGGGGGATTCCGCATTATTCAATATTAGCAATACTGGTTTAGTCACCTTTAAAGCCCCTCCTGATTTTGAAAATCCTAAAGATACTGATGGTAATAATACCTACTTGATTGCGGTGAAGGTCAGTGATGGTAATTCAGCGATTGGGCAGTTTGTATATATTACCGTTACCAATGTTAATGAACCCCCTGTGATTACCAGCGGCAACGCAGTTAATTTTGCCGAAAACGGCACAGGAACGGCTTACACCACTGTTGCCAGTGACCCTGAAAATAACGCCTTAACCTACAGTTTAACGGGAACAGATGCTGGATTATTTAATATTAGCAATACCGGTTTAGCCACCTTTAAAACCGCTCCTGATTTTGAAAATCCTAAAGATAATGACGGCAACAATATCTACAATATTACGGTGAATGTCAGTGACGGTAATTCGACGACAGGAAAAAGTGTGGCGGTTACGGTAACAAATGTTGCTGACGTGCAGACTTTTGAGGTAACTCAAGCCCTGGATAACGGCAAAGGAGATACAGCGGGGAGTCTTAGCTGGGCTATTGCTCAAGCGAATAACAATCCAGGGAGCGACACAATTAAATTAACCACTGATGTGCGTCTTAATTTTGGCAGTGATGTGATTCGGATGTGGAGCTTGATTAACAGCGATATGACCATTGACGGACAAAATCACCACATCAATGGCGACAACAACAATAACGGCAAAGTTGATGTAAATGACCGTCCTATTTTCTTTGTTTATGGTGGTGAAGCCAATCACACCGATAAGGGAGATAATGGCATTCTGGATGTGACGTTTAAAAATTTAACCCTGAAAAATGGGATGGCTAAAGGCGGTGATGGGGCGGCCGGCATGGGCGGTGCGTTGTTTATCTATGATGGTAATATCACCATTAATAATGTCACTTTTGACAACAATCAGGCGGAAGGTGGTATTGAAAGCCGTTCTTACACAGGTATCGGGTTACAAAAGATAGCGGCTAATAATGGCACAGATGGCACAGATGGCACGCATGGCGAAGTGTTTTTCGATGGCAGATATGGTGGTGATGGCGGTGATGGTAGCGAGGGCGCTAATGGCGGATATGGCGGTAATGGTGGACGGGGCGGAAATGGCGGAAATGGCGGACGGGGCCACGAAATTGAAGGATCTGGCGGAAAGCCCGCAAGGGGCGGAAATGGCGGATATGGCGGTAATGGTGGTAATGGTGGACGGAGCGGCAATGCCGGCACCGGCTACGGTCCCTACAGAGGCGCAGATGCTGGAAATGGTGGATTTGGTGGAAATGGTGGAAATGGTGGAAATGGTGGACGGGGCGGTGATGGTGGAAATGGTGGATTTGGCGGAATTGGTGGATTTGGCGGACGGGGCGGTGATGGCGGACGGGGCGCTGATGGCCGAATTTCACAAGCATATGGCGGAACCGGTGGAAATGGCGGATTTGGCGGAATTGGTGGACTTAAGGGAGATGGTATATCTTCTGAATATTTCAACTGGGGATTACACGGAAAAAACGGATTTGGTGCCAGTGGGCACGATGGGGCAGGTCTGGGCGGAGCCATTTTTATTCGGACCGGCACCGTCACGATTGTCAATAAGTCCAAGTTTACTACTAACCATGCTCATGCTTTCGGTGACGCAAAGGGCTTAGGCGGCGCAATTTTTGCCATGACCCAATCAGCCATTAATACCCAAAATAAAATTAATTCCAGTGGAATGCCATCTACCCCGGCCAAGGTCAACATCGGCTCCACAACAACCTTTACCAACAATTGGGCGCGAGATTCAGGGAGTTCACAAGATTTTATTGGCACTAACCTCGATACCAATGCCATTTATGGAACAACCGCAAAAAACGCCGCAGGTAAAGGCTTAGATGGCCCGATTGCAGGAGCCACCGTCTTCTTTGATGCCAACCTCAACGGTGTTCAAGATGCCGATGAACCCTTCACCACCACCGACTCCACCGGTAACTACGACCTAGCCATCAGCAACGAATTTGACACCAACGGTAACGGCGAGATTGACCCCTCAGAAGGGCAATATGTCCTCGTAGGCGGAACCGACGCAATTACAGGACAAGCCTTTACCGGCACCCTCAAAGCCACCCCAGGCTCCACCGTCATCACCCCCTTAACCAACCTCATTACCGAATTAACCAAAACCGGACTCACCACCGAAGAAGCTCAAACCCAACTCAAAACCTCCCTCGGCCTTCCCAGTGGCGTTGACCTGACGACCTTTGACCCCGTAGAAGCCGCCCAAAGCGGTTCCGCCGACGGACTCAAAATCCTCTCCGCTCAGGTCGCTGTCCAAACCCTGATCAACGGTATGCGGGAAGTCGCCAGCACTGTTACCACCCTGATTCCCAGCTTGACCAGCGACGCCTGGAACGATGCCTTTAATACCGCCCTCGTCACTGCCATCAAAAACGGCACTCTCGACTTAGGCAACACGACCCAAGTAGGTAACCTGTTAACCGGAACAGCCGGTATTCTGACCACCGCCAACCCTGGCATTACCACCCAATTCCAACCCCTAGTTAATGCCATTCCCGCTTCCGCCCAATTAATTGCCGGGGGCTTCAACAACACCATCCTCAACGCCACCAGCGCCACCGATATTTTCAAAGCCCAAACCGTCGCCCAGACTACCCTGACCGAAGATTACGTTGATGCGCTGCAAGGTACAGTCTCCTTTTCTAGCGTCGTCACCAACAACACCGGCACTAACCTGACCAACAAAGTAGCCGCCGCCACCATCAATGTCTTAGCCGTAGCTGTAGGGGATGACATCAGCGCCGACGAAGACACTACCAAAACAGGCAATCTTTTCGCCAACGATAGTAGTATCGGTGGAGGAACATTAACCCTCACCGCCGTTAATGGTGTAACCACCGATGTGGGTCAAGCTCTTACCCTGGAATCTGGGGCCATTCTGACCGTTAACGCTAATGGTACATTCACCTATAACCCCAACCAAAAATTCGACTCTCTGAAAGTAGGGGAAAGCCAAACCGAAACCTTTACCTATAGCCTCACCAGTGGCACTTCTACCGATATTGCTACCGTAAACCTCACCGTCAATGGAGTTAACGACACCCCCATCGCGTTAGAGTTAACAAACTCCTTCATTGACGACAATCAGCCCGTTGGCACAGTCGTCGGTAGCTTTAGTAGTGCCGATGCAGACTTGAACGACACTTTTACCTATAGCCTCGTGGTTGGCGAGGGAGATGACGATAATGGGTCATTCACCCTGGTTAACGGAGAACTCCGCAGTAACGCCATCTTCGACTTTGCGGTTAAAAACACCTACAGTGTACGGGTACAAACCACCGATGCAGCAGGAGCCAGCTTTAGCCAAAAATTCACCATCACCGTTAACGATTTACCAGTCACCTTCACCGCTACCCCTAACCTCGATAACTTATTAGGAACCAGTGGTTTTGACATCTTCGATGTCAGCGTTGCCAACCTACAAAATAACGATAATTTTGATGGTGCGGGAGGAAACGACACTTTCGTCTTAACCGGTGGAACCGCCAACCAACTCTTTACCTTTAACCTCGCTTCTAGCACCAATCAATTCACCAATGCGGACTTTACAGGCATCGTCGTCAAAAACTTCGAGAATATTGATGCCAGTGGCATCACCGGCAAAGCCAATCTGACAGGTAATAATGCTAGTAATCTCCTCATTGGTGGGCCACAAGATGATGTCTTCAACGGTGGAACTGGAGCCGATGTTATGATTGGCGGTCTGGGTGACGACTCCTACTATATAGATAATCTAGATGACACGATTATCGAATTAGATGCCCAAGGAACCGACACTGTTTACAGCACCGTTGAATATAGCCTGGTCGGCACCAACCTCGAAAACCTAACCCTGCAAGGTACGGCTAATCTAAAAGGCACAGGCAACGATGGGGTTAATGTCATTTTTGGTAATGCGGGTAATAACCAACTGGACGGCGGTCTGGGTAACGATAACCTCAACGGCGGCGAAGGCAACGACACCCTGAGCGGCGGTGAGGGTAACGATGTACTTAACGGGGGTTTAGGAACCGATCACCTACTGGGAGGTGTTGGTGACGACACCTATATCCTTGACAACAGCCGCGATGTGATCATCGAAAGTGCTGGAGAAGGTAAAGATACTGTCCAGTCTTCTGTAAATCACACCCTCACCGTCAACATCGAAGACCTCACCTTGGTCGGCAATGACAACACCAACGGGACAGGTAACAATCTAGATAATGTCATCACTGGTAACAGCGGTAATAACCTACTCAAGGGATTAAATGGCCATGACACTCTCCTCGGTGGCGCAGGTAACGACACCCTGCTTGGTGGTGTTGGAAATGATATTCTTGTTGGCGGCGATGGCAGCGACTCTTTCTTCTTTGGCAGTGGTGCGGGTAGAATTGCCGGTCCGATAATTCCCCCACACAGCGAGGCCAGTGACCCTGTCCCCTTTGGCAGTGGTCCTGTCTTTAATACCAGTGGTTTTGGCGTTGATAGTATCAGCGACTTTATTAAAGGAAGTGACAAAATTATCCTGAGTAAAACCTCTTTCAATGCTCTTGTCAGTAGCGTCGCTAACAACTTACAAGCCGCTGAATTTGCCACTATTAACGATGCTGCTAACGAACTAGCCTTAGTTGGTTCCAGTAGTGCTAAAATCGTTTACAATTTAGCAACAGGTAATCTGTTCTACAATCAAAATGGTGCCAGCAATGGCTTAGGCAATGGCGCACTTTTTGCCACTCTTAATGGCATCCCACAGTTAAATGAGAATGACATTTTAATTCAAGCCTAAGTAGGGTTGGCTGAAAATTACTGGAAAACGGTTTTGGCACTTTTTTAGCCAAAAAAGTGCCAAAACCAACGTTGAGAAATCGATCCGAGGGATTCAAAACCCTTGCACTTTCCCTCTTTGATCTCGAAGGGTTCCGCTTCCAGACGTGCGAGGTCATTCTGTTATTCTGATACTAAATCCGTTGAGTATAGGCTACTTATGAGGATAGGCACTTATGCAAAAGGAGGAATAAATAATCAGTCTTTAATAACCAGATTTAGTATGATTAATAGCTTCTAATTTTTACCAAAAATATTGGGCGCATCTTGAGAGGAAATATTGAAAATTAGGTAACTATAAGCAAGATGATCAATAGGTTGACGACTAGAACGCAGCCAGTAAAAATGGTTAGAATCGGTGGTAATACCGATTAATTGATTAGCTTCTATCACCAGTAAATTAATCGGATTACCCAGAGAAACCTGTGGGGGTGCAACTTTTTGATTCTCGATGACTAAATTAAGTTTATTATCTCCGTCATAACGAATAAAGAGAGCATTGGGATGTTTTTGGAGATAGTCTTGCAGATAATTTTTATTTTGTCCCCAATCTAAATTGGAATCGACCAGAACTTGATAGCTCATTTTGCGATCAATAACTAATTCGTTAAAATAGGAAATATAATGGGGAAAATAGGAGAGATTGGAAATTAGTAGATAAAAGGTCAGGACAATAATTAAAATGCGATAGGCTCGTTTATAAGCTGGCCAACCGGTAACAATCCTACTAGCAAAGACAAATAAAAAGGGGAAAATCATCAAAATATATCTAATACCTATTTGAGCAGTGTTAGAACTCATTAAGATGAAATATAAGACAGTGGGAATAATCAAAAAAGCTTCATTTTGCCAAAAATTTAACTGTTTTCTCCAGAGAAATAAACTGATAAATCCCAACCAGATAAATATTTGGGTAGCTATGGGTACTTTATAGAGAAAAGCGATCAGAAAATATTGGGGAAATCCCTTAATTTTAAATCCTTGTACTGGATCAACTATAAATCCTAACTGTCCCAAAAGATAGGGCATTCCACTACCAAAACCCGTTTCTTGTTTATACTTACCGAAATCTAATGCTTGCAAATAAGCAGCGGGAATAGGAATCGGTAAAGATTTGAAGATAGGATAGGTTTGCAGCTGCTGAAAACTCTGACTGAGAAATTGATAATCTCCTAATTGTCTGCCACTTACCTCGAAAGAATAACCAATATTTATGATTAACATTGTTGATAAAATCAGAGCTAATATATAGAAAATACTGCGCTTAATTCCTTGTTGAATAGCTAAAATATTTTTCTGTTGAATAGATTCAATAATTTCCCGATGGTAAAAACCTACGCTTAAAATTACATAGATGGGAACTAAATAAACGGCTGTCAAGCGGCAAATCTGGGCAATTCCAAAAGTTAATATACTTAAAACTAGATTTTTTCTGCCCCCAAATCTTAGGAAAGACCAGAAATAGTAAATGGCAATAAAAATTGAGGCAGCTCCGAATAAATCTTGAGTAATTATCCGTGAATTTCCGATAATATTAGGGTCGAGAATATAGAGGATTAAAGCCAAAAATCCTGCTAATAATCCGTAAAGTTGTTTCGACCAGATAAAAACATATATGGCTAGAATTACCGAGATAATAATCGTGGCAAACCGACCAAAAAACTTATTTTCTAAGTTTAGATATTTAGAGATAGGAAAAATATTTTGTATTGTTTGATCCACTAGGGGATGCAGTGCTGAAGCTGGCATAATATTGCGATGATAAATATTTTCATTGCCCCGTTGCGCTACCCTACCTCTGAGAATTTCCACTCCACTTTCATAATGATAACCTTCATCATAATTGAGGGATTCTGGTAGGGGAAAAAATAAACTGGTGACAGATAAAACCATAAATACCACCAAAATAATTACTAAATAGAATCGGTATTTTTTTGAGAAATTAAAGCTTATTTTCATAGATTATTTTTCCTTGACAAAATGACTTATATGTGTTAGCAAATTAAGTCCTAAAATTGAATTGCCTTGCTCATTTAACAGAGGACTATAACAAGCAATAACTCCCTCGTCTGACACAATAGATAATAAAGCTCCACTAACTCCTGATTTTGTGGGAAAACCCACCTCAAGGGCGAATTGTTGGGAAGCTTCATAGAGTCCACAATTAGTCATAATTTCTAAAATAATTTCACGAAAAGGAGCATCTAAAATCAGCTTACCTAAATTAGCAAGATCGGCAATTTTTCCAGATAAACAACAGATTTGATTGTAGGTTTCTAGGGCTAAATAACGATGACTAATATAACCTTTTTTTTCTAATTCTAAGCTTAAAGCTTGATTGTGTTCATTAGGACAGGAGTGAACAGAATCAAGCACAGAGTGATCAAGAAATAATTGACAATTACCCATTTCATTCAACCATAAAAGCAAATTTTCACAGCGAGATTCTGGCGTTTCTCCTGCTAATAAATCTGCCAAGACTATCGTACCACTATTAATCATAGGATTACGGGGAAAACCGCGATCCTCTTGCAGTTGATTTAAAGAATTAAAAGGATAACTAGAAGCTTGTTTTCCTACGCGACGAAAAACAGCATCTTCCCCTAAATGAGTTAAAAGATATAATAACAAAAAAGGTTTAATCACACTCATCAAAGGAAAAGTTACAGTTTCGTCCCCCCAAGACAAAATCTCCCCCTCAAGACAGTGAATCTGGAGAGCGAAAACCTCGGGATGAACTTGGTTCAAAACCGGAATATAATAGGGAGTCTGACCCTTGCTATCCGATAAATGCACTTCCTGTATCCAAGCTTGTATATCTTCCACCCTTAATCTAGCTAATCGGTTCATTTGTTTAATCCATGTACTCAGTCAAAGAAGCAGAATCTATAATTTTAACTCAAATTCAAACCCAACCAGAAACCGAAAAAGTTTCTCTAGGGGCAGCTTTTGGGCGCATTTTAGCCGAAGATATCAGCAGTGATTTAGACTTTCCCTACTGGGATAATTCTGCTATGGATGGCTATGCTGTCCGCTACGAAGATGTTAAAGACACTAATCCAGAAAATCCCGTTACTCTAAAGATTATCGCCGAAATTCCCGCCGGCAAAGCTCCCGAAATAATTATTCAACCAGGAGAAACAGCCCGAATATTTACGGGAGCGATGTTACCCGCCGGCAGTGATACGATTATTATGCAGGAAAATACTCAAAAACAAGGGGAGCGAGTGGCAATTCTTATCCCTCCCGAAAAAATAGGTCTTTTCGTGCGTCAACGCGGCACATTCTATCAAGCAGGAAATACCTTATTAAAAGCTGGTATTGCCCTTAATTCCCCAGAAATAGCAGTTTTAGCCACGGCACAAGCTACCGAATTAACAGTTTTTTCCCGTCCGAAAGTGGCAATTTTCTCCACGGGAGATGAATTAATTAATCCCGATGAAACCCTCCAAAAAGGTCAAATTATTGACTCGAATCGCTACGCTTTAACCGCATTTGTCGCCAGTTTAGGGGCAATTCCCACACCTTTAGGTATAATCAAAGATAATCCCGATCTTCTCAGAGAAACTATCAGAAAAGCCATTAATTCTAGTGCTATCGTCCTTTCCACCGGCGGTGTTTCCGTGGGAGATTACGATTATATCGAGGGAATTTTGGGAGAATTAGGAGGAAAAATTCTGATTGGCAGCGTTGCTATTCAACCGGGTAAACCCTTAACCGTTGCCACTTTTCCTAACGGTTGTATTTACTTTGGTATCCCCGGTAATCCCGTCTCTGCTTTAGTTTCCTGTTGGCGCTTCGTGCAAATGGCCATTAAAAAATTATCAGGATTGACAGATTATCAGAACAAATTTCTGCGAGTTATCACCCGCGATACTCTCAAATCTAAGGGACAAAGAGAAGTTTATCTCTGGGGAAAAATAGAAATTATCGAGGGAGTTTATCAATTTCAACTCGCTTCCGGACAACACAATTCGGCTAATTTAATTAATTTAGCGGGTACTAATGCTTTAGCCATAATTCCCCAGGATAAAACTATTATACAAGCAGGAGAAACAGTAGAAGTTATGATAGTTTCCTAAAAAAATACCTAACCAAATTTTTGGCTAGGTATCCATCAATTTACTTCATCGAAAATATTGCCAGATAATTTAACCAACACCAATTAATGAACCCTGGAATATAACATCGTCGCTATTCTTGGATATATTAGCTAATTGACTAATATTTTCTAACTCGATTGCGGGAGTAGTTCGTTTAATTAAACCAGTTAAAACTTTACCGGGACCGACTTCGATCGCTTTTTCCACACCCACATCTGGCAATTTTAACATAATTTCTCGCCAGCGAACCGAGCTAGTCATCTGCTGGATCAGATATTTTTTTAATTGTTCCCCGTCCTGGGTAGGATTGCTCGGATCGACATTAGAAATCACGGGAACTTTCGCTTTTTGGAAATTAACTAATTCTAAAATCTGCCGAAACTGAATAGCGGCATTTTCCATCAAGGGAGAGTGAAAAGCACCAGATACTTTTAACTGCATAACCCGTTTAACTTTCACTTGACCTAATACCAAATCCACCGCTTCAGGAGTCCCAGAAATCACCACTTGTTCGGCACTATTATCATTAGCAATAACCACATTTTCCGTCTGATTAACCACTGTCTCTAGACTGGTGCGATCAAATTTCATTAAGGCGGCCATTTTACCACCTTCGGCCGCATCCATCAAACGGGAACGGTTTTGAACTAGATTTAATCCTGTTTCAAAATTAAACACCCTGGCCGCATACAAAGCGGAATATTCACCGAGACTATGACCAGCAACTAGATCGGGAAAATGACCTTTTTCTTGTAACAAATCCGCTAAGATACTCTCCACCACAAATAAACAAGGTTGAGTATAAAGAGTACGAGATAGGGTTTCTTCATCCCCTTGACATTTTTCTAAGACCGACCAACCGAGGATTTTTTCTGCTCTTTCTAATCTCTCTTGGCCAAGCGCACTTTCCGCTAAATCTCCAATCATTCCTAACGCTTGCGATCCTTGTCCCGGGAATATCCACGCTGTTTTCATAAGTTCTTAAAATAGATAGATAGATGTGTTTGGGTCAGTTATCAGTTATCAGTTATCAGTTATCAGTTATCAGATGTGAGTTTTTAGTTTACTGATCACTGGTTACTGGTTACTGATCACTGAATTAATCTCCCCAACGGAAGATAATCCCACCCCAAGTTAAACCGGCACCAAAGCCAGAAGAAGCAATAATATCACCTTTTTTGACCTTACCACTCCTGACAGCTTCATCGAGGGCTAGAGGAATCGAGGCCGCGGAAGTGTTGCCATACTCGCTGAGATTGCTGATCACTTTTTCCGGAGGCAGTTTCAGGCGCTCGCTCACCGCGTCCATAATTCTTTGATTAGCTTGGTGCAAAACTAGCCAATCGATGTCACTGGTGGTTAAATTAGCCCGATAGAGAGCTTTTTCGATGACCTCTGGCACTTTCGCCACGGCAAAACGATAGACTTCCCGTCCGTTCATCCTTAGGGGCGTATAGGTCCCTTTTTGAACGCTTACCCCCTGCTTAAGGGGCAATTCTTCCCCCTGATAGGCGAGATTGAGAGAACCATTCTGGCTGCCGTCGCTATGGAGTTCAAAACCGAGAATGTTATCTTTTGTATCATTTGCTTGACAAAGTACCGCCCCTGCCCCATCTCCAAAGAGGACACAGGTAGCGCGATCGTTCCAATCCACCCAACGGGAGAGAACATCGGCCCCGATAACCAAGACATTGCGGTAAGTACCAGTACGGATAAACTGGGTGGCGGTGACTAATCCCACCAGAAAACCCGAACAGGCGGCGGTGAGATCAAAAGCGATCGCCCGATTGGCCCCGATCTGACTTTGAACTTGGGCGGCACTACCGAACAGATCATCGGGGGTAGAAGTAGCCAAGAGAATCAGATCGATGTCCCTAGGCGACACCTGAGCCATTTCCAGAGCCTTAATCGCCGCTTGGGCTGCTAATTGGCTCAAAGACACCGATTGATCCGCTAAATGGCGTTTACCGATGCCTGTACGACTTTTAATCCACTCATCGGAAGTCTCGACAATTTGGCTGAGTTCTTCATTACTAAGAAATTGCGCTGGTGTGGCCGATCCACAACCGGTAATGACGACTGCTGCCCCGAATCCGTTCAAAATATTCCCCCTTTTTCAGTTATCAGTTATCAGTTATCAGTTATCAGTTATCAGTGGCAAGTGGCAAGTGGCAAGTGGCAAGTGGCAAGTGGCAAGTGGGGAAGTGGGGAAGTGGGGAAGTGGAGCATTTGGCTGAAATTTCCCTAAACCCCTAAACCCCTAAACCCCTAAACCCCTAAACCCCTATCTCCTGTCTCCTTTCTCCTGACTCCCGACGACCGACGGCTTCAAGATGGCTAACAGCTTAATCTTCACTGTTCACCGACAACTTTTTTAATTGATGATGGTGGTCATTGTAGGCTTGAATGCGCTCAGAAACGCGATTATCGACGGCATTTTTCGCCTGTCGGATGGCGTTAAAAATTGAAGGTGCTTGGGAACTGCCGTGACTGATCACACAGACCCCATCGACTCCAAATAACAGCGCACCGCCGTGTTCTGCATGATCCATGCGTTGTTTAATCTGTTTAAGATTGGGTTTAATTAAAGCCGTCCCCACTTTACCCTGTATCCCCCTAGGTAATTCTTCTTTGAGAATTTGTAGGATAACTCCTCCCACCGCTTCGGCAAATTTTAACAGGACATTACCGACAAAACCATCGCAGACGATCACATCAAATTGTCCCGATAGCACATCCCGGCCCTCAGCATTGCCGATAAAGGGAATTTGCTGGTTATTTTCTAATAATTCGTAGGTTTTTAGGGCGAGATCGTTACCTTTGCTGGCTTCTTCACCGATATTGAGTAAACCGACTTTCGGATCTTCAACACCCATAACGTATTTACTGTAAATTGTCCCCATTAGGGCAAACTGCTCTAAATATTTGGGTTTACAGTCCACATTCGCCCCGACATCGAGGATAATAACTGATTTACCCGCCAACATCGTCGGCAGCACCGCACCGATCGCTGGGCGATCGATTCCTTTTAAACGACCCAAACGCAGTAACGCCGCCGCCATGGCTGCCCCGGAGTGACCGGCGGCCACCACTGCATCGGCGCGATTTTGTTTGACTAAATCCATGGCCACATTAATCGAGGCCGCTGGTTTGCGACGGATAGCGGTGATCGGCTCTTCGTCCATAGCCACCACTTCCTCTGCGTGGACGATCGTGAGATTCTTGGGACGGGGATGATGCTGGAAATAAGCCTCAATCCGTTCAGAATCGCCGACTAATAATACTTCTACATCTAATTCTTCGGAAGCTCGCATCGATCCCGCGATGATCTCGTTGGGAGCGTGGTCACCTCCCATCGCATCTACCGCGATTCTTGCCCGATTTAATGCCGTTTCTGCCATTGAGTCAGTGGGATAGAAATCTTTAATAAGTTGAGCGGCAGCTCTTGAGAAAAGCTGGCCGATCGAGGATTAGTGTTTTCTGATCGAGCAATTGTTAAAAATTACCAATCATCTCTATACAATAAGGCATCATTGCGATTAAGGAAAAGATGTTCTCAGTTTTTAATTTGGCAGTTTTCGGCTTTCTCTTCGGTTGGCTGGGGGGACAATCCCAACCGATCGCCAATATTCCCCTAATTTCTTGGCAAAATCAGCCTATTTTTGACCTTCCCACCGCTCCCGATCCCCGGGTGGCGGCGATCGTGGCCGATTATCTGCAAGACTTGACTAAAAAAGGTTTAAACTCTCGTCAACAACGGGTCTTAATTGAGACGGAATGGGCTGATTTAGCCGATCATCAGGGTAATCTACCCGCTTCGGGGGCTTCATTGACTAAAATCGCCACTACTCTCGCCGCCGTGGAAACCTGGCCTCTCGATCATCGTTTTGCTACTCGTTTTTACAGCACGGGAGAGGTAAAAAACGGGGTGTTAGAGGGAGATTTAATTATTGAAGGGGAAGGGGATCCGCTTTTTGTCTGGGAAGAAGCGATCGCAGTGGGCAACGGCCTCGATCAATTAGGCATCCGTCAGGTCAAAGGCGATCTGATCATTACGGGTCAATTCGCCATGAATTTTCAAACCGATCCCCTCAAAGCGGGAGAATTGCTAAAAATTGGGCTTGATCAATCGAAATGGTCAAAAGAAACCCAAAAAGCTTTTCAGAGTCTTCCTAGCGGCACACAAGCCCCACAGGTGAAGATTTTGGGCATGGTTCGAGCCAGTCAAATTCGCCCCGAAAATGCCCGATTATTGTTGGGTCATCAGTCCTTAACTTTAACGGAACTGTTGCGTCAAATGAATATTTATAGTAACAACGTCATGTCAGAAATGTTAGCGGAACTGCTCGGTGGTCCGGCGGCAGTGGACGCAATTAATACTAAAATTACTGGGGTAGGAGCGGAGGAAATTCAATTAATTAATGGTTCGGGATTGGGGGTAGAAAATCGCTTGTCTCCCCGGGCAGTTATTGAGATTCTGAAAGCATTGGATCGCAAGTTAGCCAATCAACCGATCAAAGTAGCTGATTTATTTCCGGTGGGGGGACGCGATACCAAAGGAACTATGCAGTGGCGGGCCATTCCTAAAGGAGTGATGATTAAAACTGGAACTTTAGCCCAAGTTAGCGCCTTAGCCGGAGAAATTCCCACCCAAGAAAGGGGTAAAGTTTGGTTTGTAATTATGAATGCTGGTAGTAGCAATATCGAGGGATTCAGAAATCAGCAGGATCGGGTGTTACAAGATTTAGATCAACACTGGCAAATTCTCCCGGAAGCTACTAAAGGATCGATTCCTGAAAGATCCTTTCTAGGTGATCCCAGTCGAATAAGTCAAGGTTTCTAGAATTGATTGGCTAAGAGGTTATGGTGATGAGCGAATCTGATCGAAGGGAGGGCGTACACTATGGGTCCTCACCAATCATACTGGCTGCAATGTAGGGGCGCAAAGCTTGCGCCCAAGCCGAATTTTTAAGGATAAAAACACATTTGCGGTAAACCAAGGGATTCTTCCCAACCCATCATGAGATTGAGACATTGTACCGCTTGTCCCGATTGTCCCTTAACTAAATTATCAATCGCTGACATTACTATCACTCGATCGGTTCTCGGATCCACTTCAATGCCGAGATAACATAAATTAGTACCACAAGCCCATTTAGTTTGTGGATAGACTCCCCCCGGTAGGATTTTGACAAAGGGAGAAGTGCGATAAAAAGCATTGTAGATAGTGATTAAATCATCCCGCACTAGATTAGGATCCCGTAAAGTTGCATAGACTGTGGACAGGATACCCCGAACCATGGGCATTAAATGGGGAGTAAACTGGACGCGCACCTCATGACCGGCTAAATCACCGCAAATCTGCTCGATTTCAGGAGTATGACGGTGTTTTCCCGCTACATTATAGGCCCCGATCGAACTATCTGCTTCTGCCAATAACATATTAATCTTAGCTTGTCTTCCTCCCCCCGAAGTTCCCGATTTGGCATCAATAATCGTGGTTTCCGGGACAATTAAACCCTGTTTTAACAGGGGAGAAATCGCCATTAAACTAGCAGTAGGATAACATCCGGGGCAACCGATCAAAGAGGCATTTTTAATATCTTCCCGATAAAGTTCTGGTAAACCGTACACAGCCGTAGATGCGATCGCTTGATCCTGACGTTCCTTGCCATACCATTTACTATAGGTTTCTAGGCTAGTAAAACGATAATCTGCCGACAGATCCAAAACTTTACACCCTTTAGCGAGCAAAGGAGGGGCTAAATCACAGGCTAAACCATTGGGTAAACCCAAGAAAACCACTTGACAACGGGAGGCAATTATCTCTAAATCGATCGCCTCCACATTAAGATTAATGCTATGACCGAGATGGGGATATAAATCACTGTAGGGTTTTCCGGCGCTACTATCGCCCCCCAGATAGGCTAATTCTACTAAGGGATGTTCTTTGAGCAAACGTACCAACTGTACGCCACCATATCCGGAAGCGCCGACAATACCCACTGAAACCTTCTGTTCTTGCGTCATTTCCCTTATTCCTAAAAATTCTTATCGTTAATATAACGCTTTAGTATGGCTGAATTTTAGCCTAACCAGTGGGATTTAAATCAAAAAACTTCCTTTGACATACTCCCACCGTCAAGCTGCGCTGTGACGGGGGATTCTTGACCTATCACTATCGGAAATTCCTTATTCAAGGAGACAGCTTAGATTCTCAATGTCTCCACTGAAAATCTTTCTTGCCGGACTCTGCCAAGGCGTTTGGGTCGGTTCCTGTTTGCCCAACAGTACCGTTGACACTTCGACTTCGCTCAGTGTCAATGCCGAGTCTTCGACGGTGAGCAAAGTCGAACCGCGAAGTGGCCCCCGAAGCTCCGTCGAAGGGTCGAGGCATTGAGATAATTTCCCAAATATTTCAACCCTTTTTTAAGAATGTTGATTGCTGCGTTATGATCCCTATCTAATATTAAATCCGGTTATTAAAAACTGATTATTTATTTTCCCTCTTGCCTCTTGCCTATCTTCACTAGGAAATTAATTTTGCACGACTACATATCTAACCACCTCTTGCCTCTTGACTCTTGCCTATCTTCACTAGGAAATTAATTTTGCACGACTACTTAGGGTCTGCTGAAAAAGTTTGTTGGTGGGGGCAGGGTGTGGGGTGTGGGGTGTGGGGTGTAGGGTTTTACCGATTTTGAGGTAGTCAGTTACCTAATTTTCAGGGAAAAAGTACCTGAATTTTACCCCCGATCCCTCCA
>NZ_JADBUN010000287.1:0-6891 GCF_020245625.1 Microcystis sp. M049S2
ACCTTTGTAGCACAAGGCTTTCAAGACTCGGTTAACAATTTGTAATATTCCTTGTTGACACCCTTACTGACAAAGAAAAAACTGAAATCAAGTCAGGATAAGGGTTGGAGTGCTTACTGCAAAAATTGTTAAGAAAGATCCGACTAATGGATAGCCTTGATAAGGGGGGTGCTGACAATTTTTAACACCCACCTACTTAGACGTAATTGTATGGACTAAATAATCTAGCTGTTTAGAGAACGGGATGAATTTTGAGGATTTTCGGCAGAGAACAGATAGATCGATCGAGGTGGGGATGAGGATGTTCCTGATTGCTTTTCATCGCTTCTAGCACTGCCGGTAAAGCTTGGGGATCGAGATTCTGTAAAAAGTTTAATAGATCCAAACTCTCCCCCACCAAGTGCGTCACGTTGATCCCCTCGTAATCGGGTTGATAGTGTTGTAAACGTCTCACCCCTTCTCCCAAAAGAATTACCGCCCCGCGCCAGTTATTATTTTCTAGATGGTAACAAGCGACAGCAATCTGTAAAATGCCTTGATAAAAGGTTTTTTCAGGCTCTGCGGACTCCATCCACAAAGCCTCTAGGGTATCATGACAAGCATAGAATTGCTGGCGATTAAATTCGTCGATTCCTTGCCCAAAAGCGCTGGCTGTCATTACCCTATACTAATGCCCCTTCATCGATTCGCGGACTTCTTGGATATAGTCGAGGGAAATTACCTGTTCTTCCCCAGCAAACTCGTTATCGGGGGTAATAAACAGCATACAGTGACATTCTTTCCGTTCCCGCATCGGTACACAGGGACAATTCCAGAAAGTATTTTTTACCTCCGCTTCTTTGTCCTCGTAGTGACGACAGGGACATAAAGGAGCGCCTAATTCGTCCTTATGACGCGCTAATCCCTCAATTACTACGGCTGTCACCGAGAGATCGCTACAGAAATAAGTATTTGTACCTCTAGCGTACTGTTCGGCAAACTTCTTCATCGCCTCAAGACTCTTATCTGTGTCTGTGATCTGGCTCATAGTTATCTTATCTCCCTAGCTTTCTACAAAAAAACTTTTTACTATCCTATCTCGATCCGCTTCCCCTTGGCTGAGGGGAATTTTTAGAATCTCTTTTGATTTTGCGACCGATCCCCTTGTTAATCTAATACGATAAAAAGACTCTCTTTGGCCAAAAGCTCGACTTTTTGGCCAGCAAACGGGAATTATGGAGGCAAAGTTCCTCAAAACCTATCCTTGATTCCTGCAATCCCTGTCCCCTATCACTAGCAGAACATGATTTTATCTTTCTTAGAGACAAATAAAATTTCTGACGATAACACGCCTTGGTGGCTGAAAATTACCTCCCTTTATCCCCACTGTATCTACTATTTTGGTCCCTTTGCCTCCTTTGAGGAAGCACAAGAGCATCAGGGGGGTTATCTCCAAGATCTAGAGTCCGAAGGAGCGCAAGGAATCAGTCTTTCGATCGAGCGGAGTAATCCCCATTATTTGACCGTTTTTGACGATGGCAATCAGCATCTAGCTAAAACTTTTGCTTCCCATGCTCGAACCTTTTCTCGCTTTATTTCTTAAGTCTCCCTGTCCTCTTTGTCAACGGCAGAGCGATCGAGAGCTTTGCCGTGATTGTGGGCGACAATTACAGTCCTATCGTCAGAATAACCCGCTTTTTCTCTGGCGTGGTTCTATTCCCCTGTTTATCTGGGGACGCTACGAAGGTAAATTAAAACAGGCGATCGCTAAAATGAAATATGATCGCCATCCCGCTCTCGGCTCTTTGCTAGGCAGTTGCATGGGGGAGACTTGGCTGCTTCGTCCTCCCCTCACCGATAAACGTTTGACGGTGATTCCTATCCCTCTCCACCCAGAAAGGTTAAGGGAAAGGGGTTTTAATCAAGCAGAAGTCATTGGCGAAGGTTTTTGTCGTTTAACCGGTTATCATCTGGCTAGTCGCGGATTAATTCGGATTAAGAACACGGCAGCCTTATTTAGTCTGGCAGCCGAGGAAAGAAAAAAGACGATGCAAGCGGCTTTTCAACTGGGGAAAAATTTACCGAAATCAGTGCCGATTCTCTTAATTGACGATATTTATACCACAGGAACCACGATCGAGGAAGCTGTGCAGGTTTTACGCACAGAGGGATATCGGGTAGTCGGTGCGATCGCTCTTGCTAGTTCCAAAATTAGCTAAAATGCCCAGAGGAATTGGTCTAGGCATTTTAGGATTTTAAATTAAGTCCGTTTGATCTTGTCGTATTGACTGATGAAAATCAAACCGATAGTAGCAGGGATCAGGACGATAGCCGCACCTAAAACAAGGCTCCAGAGAAAGTTAGCTAAAGAGGGTGTCATGATAGATAAATCCTTTGTCATATTTTCAAAGACTTAGTTTTTTATCTTATCACCTTGGGCGAGAAGACCTCCACTTCCACGACCAGATAGATGCGATCGCAGGTTTTATATGTCTTCAATCGCTGAAAATAAAATCTCCCTTGACTTCTCAAGGAGATAGGGATGTTTGACAATGGGTGATAGTTACAAAAGTTCACACTAGACTGGCAAAGATTTTTATGGCTACTGACGATCGCAAACGGCGCATTCTCGATCATCTCTCCAGAAGTACCACTGGTGCTGACTATATTCCCAAAAAACCGCTGCCAATTGTGGAAACTCCTCCGGTGGTAGCGGAACCCGTGGCAGCGCCGCCTCCAGTAACTCCTTCACCGGAATTAACCGCTAAAGAGCGCAAAAGAAAGATAATGTCCCATCTTTACATGAGTAGTCAAGATTTTGGCGAAATTACTAGCACTGCCCCCGAAGAAAAGCGTAAACGCCAAATTAACGACCATCTGCGCCAAAGCCAAGGATAAATAGGGTTTGCTGAAAAAGTTTTTCCTGGGGGCAGGGTGTGGGGTGTGGGGTGTGGGGTGTGGGGTTTTACCCATTTTCAGGGAGTCAATTACCTAATTTTCAGGGAAAAAGTACCTGAAATTTCCCTCCCCAATCACTCCAATCGCGGGCACTTTTTGATTTCAAAAAAGCCTAAAGATATTATCCAACAAAGTTTTTAGATTTATTCAGCAAACCCTAAATAGTAAGGAGTGAGAATTAGCAACTAGGCATCTTCTAGACTGTTCTCACTCCCTCATTTTCTGCTGTCGATGGGGATAAGCTAAGACGCATTTAAAGCGCTTATTCTTAAGATTAGCCGAATCTCCCCCAATCCCTTTACTGTTGCCTCTTGCCTCTTGCCTCTTGCCTCGTCTCAACAAGCAATTTAAATTACGAACAGCTTAATGACAGTTGTTGCAAATCAGTTCCTCGCTCTGGCAACAAGGGAATGTTAAAGTTAGTAATGAGTGCTTCGGTGATCGGATGACGTAATTTTTCTGTGGAACCCACATGATAAAAGTGCTGTTTAGTATAGATATAAAACTTATCAGCACTCCAATTTTTTTTAATTAAAGGATTGCTTCTAAACTGATTACTGTGCCAAGTGGACAAAATAAACCGACAAGAAATATCCTTTAAAATAGTCACCAAACAATCTTCATCCTCTTCAGACCAAGAGTTAAAATAATCGGCGTGTCTCCCTAAATAAGGAGGATCGAGATAGATCAAGTCTGTTTTTTGCCAATCAGATAAAGTCTCTCGAAAGTCAGCAACTTGAAAATTATAATCAGTTTTAATAAGAATATTTTCTAGGGCAATAACTTGATTGACTATTTTGGTAATATATGCTTGAGAAAATCGTTCTGATTTATGACAGTAAGGTACGTTAAACTGTCCCTTACGATTGAATCTCATCACGCCATTAAAACAGGAGCGATTGAGAAATAAAAAATCTAGAGAATTAGGAGATTGATTAAATCTTTCTCGTACTTGATAATAATAACTTTCTCCCTGTTCCTTAAGAACTTGACCATTGTCTTGCAAAAAAAGCTTAACAGTTTTACTGGTAATAACTTGATTTTTGAGATTATTATAAAACTGGATAATATGGGTATTCGTGTCCGCAAGCAAAGCCTTTTGGGGATTAATATTAAAAGCCACCACTCCCGATCCAGAAAATGGTTCTATCCAACGTCCAAAGATCAGATCAGACACAATATTTTTAACATCTTTTACCAATTTAGTTTTAATTCCTTGACACTTAATCGGTGGCACAAGTGGCGTTAACTTCACTAAACACTCTCCTCATCAATAGTAATCTCTATCCACAGCAAACTTAGCTCATGTTGGCTCGTGAATAAAGGTCAAATCAGGGTAAAAATTTTGTTGAGATAGTAACTCTATCTTTAATTGGTTACATCTAGCAAAATTATCAAATATGGGAAAAAGAAGCAATTCTAGGATTTTAGAGATGATTTTCGTATCAATAGATATAGTATATACCTTGAGGCAGTTTAAATTCAGTACAGCTGCTCGCAGAAACCATGAAACTCTTGTTAGAACAAATGAACCAAAAAAATCTGGCTCTTCTAGGTTCTGTGTGATAAGTTTAACTTACATAGAAGCGATCAATCTTGGTGTCCTTTGTGTCTTTGTGGTTCGTTCCACCCCCCCGCTAGGAAGAATGTATCTTAGAATACATTTTACCCACCAAACCCAAGAGAGCCAAAATCTCTCGTCACCATTCTTGTCAGAATTATGAGAATTACGTTACATTTAGTTAAGATTTAATTGGCTGCGGGGATTAATCTCGAAAAAATAACCTAAAATCCTTGACAAAAACAGCTAAATGAGTTAAGCAAAAATCTTTATCCTAGAACCACTAAACAAACATGAAACTATCCTGGAAAACGATTTTACTGTGGACATTGCCCGCCCTCGTGGTCGGTTTTTTCCTCTGGCAAGGCACTTTTGCCACCGCCACCAGTAATATCGGCAATAACACCGCCACTACCCGCATGACCTACGGACGCTTTCTAGAATACCTAGACAGTGGTAGGGTTGTTAGCGTCGATCTCTACGAAGGGGGCAGAACCGCGATCGTACAGGCCCTAGATCCAGAACTAGAAAACCGAGTACAACGCCTACGGGTCGATTTACCAGCCAATTCCCCGGATTTGATCGCCCGTTTACGCGATTCTAAAATTAGTTTCGATGCTCACCCGATGCGGAATGAAAGCGCTTGGTGGGGATTCCTCGGTAATCTACTTTTCCCCTTTTTGCTGATTGCCGCTCTCTTTTTCCTGTTCCGCCGTTCTAATAATATCCCAGGCGGTCCGGGTCAAGCGATGAGTTTTGGTAAATCAAAAGCTCGCTTCCAGATGGAAGCAAAAACCGGCATCACCTTTGATGATGTGGCGGGAATTGACGAAGCGAAGGAAGAATTACAGGAAGTCGTCACTTTCCTCAAACAACCGGAGAAATTTACCGCCGTCGGGGCCAAAATCCCCAAAGGAGTCCTGTTAGTTGGTCCTCCTGGTACGGGTAAAACCCTGTTGGCTAAAGCGATCGCCGGTGAAGCGGGTGTACCTTTCTTCAGCATTTCCGGTTCGGAATTTGTGGAAATGTTCGTCGGTGTCGGTGCTTCTCGCGTGCGCGATTTGTTCAAAAAAGCCAAGGAAAATGCTCCCTGTTTAATCTTTATCGATGAAATTGACGCGGTAGGTCGTCAACGGGGTGCCGGTATCGGTGGTGGTAACGATGAACGGGAACAAACCCTAAATCAATTATTGACAGAAATGGACGGTTTCGAGGGGAATACGGGAATTATCATCATTGCCGCCACTAACCGCCCCGATGTTCTCGATTCCGCTCTCATGCGTCCAGGCCGTTTTGATCGGCAAATAACCGTGGATGCGCCCGATTTTAAAGGTCGTTTAGAGATTTTAGACGTTCACGCCCGCAATAAAAAGCTGGCCAACGACGTTTCTATCGAAGCGATCGCCCGTCGCACTCCGGGGTTCAGTGGAGCAGATTTAGCCAATTTACTGAACGAAGCGGCAATTTTAACCGCCCGTCGTCGTAAAGATGCCATTACCCTCCTAGAGATAGATGACGCAGTAGATCGCGTTATCGCCGGTATGGAAGGCACTCCTTTAGTCGATAGCAAGAGCAAGCGCTTAATCGCTTACCATGAAGTGGGCCATGCGATCGTGGGTACGCTCTTAAAAGATCACGATCCCGTCCAGAAAGTGACTCTGATTCCCCGGGGACAGGCCCAGGGTTTAACTTGGTTCACTCCCAACGAAGAACAGGGTTTAACCACGAAAGCGCAGTTAATGGCCCGGATTTCCGGTGCTTTAGGTGGTCGCGCAGCCGAGGAAGAAATCTTCGGCTATGATGAGGTGACTACCGGTGCCGGTGGTGATTTACAGCAAGTTTCTGATATGGCCCGCCAGATGGTGACTCGTTTCGGGATGAGCGATTTGGGTCCTTTGTCCCTAGAAAGTCAAGGGGGTGAAGTGTTCCTCGGTGGCGGTTTGATGACTCGTTCCGAGTATTCTGAGAAGGTCGCTACTCGCATTGATGATCAGGTGCGATCGATCGTGGAACACTGTCATGAAATTTCTCGGCAAATTGTCCGGGATCATCGCGAAGTGATCGATCGAGTGGTGGACCTGCTGATCGAAAAAGAAACGATCGATGGGGGAGAATTCCGGCAGATTGTGGCTGAATACGCCTACGTTCCCGAAAAAGAACAGTTTGTACCACAGTTATAGGTTGATTTCAATCTATATGCGATCGGGTGGGTTAAGGCTCACCCGATTTTTTTATGCTAGGGATTTAGTTATGGCTTGCTGAATAATGGTAAAACCCTTGTGGGTTAAGACTTTTAGAGTTTTTGTAAATCAAAAAGTACCAGATATGGGAGTGATCGGGGGGAAAATTCAGGGACTTTTTCCCTGAAAATTAGGTAATTGACCCCTTCAAAA
>NZ_JADBUN010000288.1:0-14478 GCF_020245625.1 Microcystis sp. M049S2
CGCTAACCTTAAAACAGTTAGTAGTCGCTTAATTAGACAAGAATTTCCGGATTTGGCGGCAAAGTATTTCGACAACAAACCCTATTTTTGGGCGGGAGCTTATTTCGTGGCTAGTTGTGGCGACGTTACTGTCGAACAACTAAAAAAATACGTCGAGAACCAAAACTCCCCGAAAGTGGAAACGCTACCGCGTTAGTTTTATTCTGGTCGCGATTCATCTCGCTCCATTGAGATAGTTTTGATTCCCGCTCTGGCCCGGTCGGGAGGAAATAATACCAATTCTCCAAAGTCTGACTACAGAAGTTTAATCCCCCTAAATCCCCCTTAAAAAGGGTGACTTAAATTCGATGTGTAGTTTTCATTTAGAGAAATGGTATAAGCATATTCCAGAAAAAGGGTTTTTTTGAGAAACCCGTTTTCTAACTGATAACTCAAAAAGATTGGGATTGAATGGCTGTGATTACCACCGTATTGATAATATCGGGAACGGTACAACCGCGACTGAGATCATTGACGGGTTTTTTTAATCCCTGTAGGATTGGACCAATCGCTAAAGCTTTCGTTTCCCGCTGTACGGCTTTATAAGTATTATTCCCTGTATTCAGGTCAGGAAAAATAAACACCGTTGCTTGGCCCGCTACCTCTGACCCCGGCATTTTTTGGGCAGCTACTTCCTTATCCACGGCCGCATCGTACTGAATTGGCCCTTCTAGCTTCAAATCGGGGCGTTTTTCCCTAGCGATTTTGGTTGCTTGTCGTACTTTTTCCACGTCTTCTCCCTGGCCTGATTGACCTGAAGAATAGGAAAGCAGGGCGATTCGAGGTTCAATTCCGAATTTTTGGGCGGTTTCGGCAGAAGATAGGGCAATTTCGGCTAATTCCTCGGCACTGGGGTCAGGATTCACGGCACAATCCCCATAAACCAAGACTCGATCCTCTAGACACATAAAAAAGACCGAGGAGACGATCGCACAATCGGGCTTAGTTTTGATAATCTGGAGTGCAGGCCGAATCGTGTGTTGAGTGGTATGCACTGCCCCCGATACCATACCATCAGCATCGCCTTGATACACCATTAAAGTGCCAAAATAGGAGACATCCTGTGCATAATCCCGGGCCATGTCGAGATTCATTCCCTTGGCTTTTCTCGCTTCGTAGAGGGTCTGCACATAGCTTTCAAAATGGGGACTAGCCACGGGGTCAATAATTTGCAGGCGATCGAGATCGAGAGTGATACCATGTTTTTTAATCACCATTGCAATCTCGTCTGGTTGTCCCAAGAGGGTTAAATCGACGATATCCTGTTCGATTAAAACTGTGGCCGCCTGGAGGATGCGCGGTTCAGTCCCTTCGGCCAAAACGATGTGACGTTTTTGCGCTTTGGCCTGTTGTACGAGATTATAGGTGAACATCTTCGGGGTAATCCCCTGGGTCCGCAAAGTGCGAATTTGCGCTTCTAGGCGATCGAGATTGATGTTACTGTGAAAAAGCTGCAGACTGAGGTTAATTTTATCGTAGTCCGTCGAGGTTAGGGTGGTCCGCACATCGTGGATGCGTTCGGCCGTGGTGTAGGTATCGGTGGTGACGGAGAGAATCGGTAAGGGATCGGGCAAACCGTCAATTAAACGGGCGATCGAAGGATTGAGGTTATGACCTGCTGTTAAGACTATACCAGCTAATTGGGGATAATTGGCCGATTGGTGGGCCTGTAACATCCCGATAATCACATCGCCGCGATCCCAAGGGGTGATAATTAAGCTATCTTCTTTTAGCCGCTCTAGGGCATTTTGCATCTGCATGGCCACCACCAGAAAGTTACTGGCTAAACTATCTAATCTTTGCTGTCCGTAGAGAACTTTTGCCTGTAATTGTTGGGCGATTTCTGCTACTCGCGGGCTGCTCAGTTTGGCATTGTGGGGAATCACTCCTAGGGCATATTCTTGGGGGGGAAAAATTTTAGTTAGGGTTTTCCGTAATTCGTCTATTTTTTCCTCTTCAGCTTGGTTGATAATAATCCCAATCACCGTACAACCTTTATCTTGGTAAGTGTCGCAGGAAATCAGGATCGGACTAAGGGCATCTTCGATACTGCGATTGTGGGCATTACCTAATATTAAGATGGGATGGCCGAGATTTTTGGCGATTTCTGTATTTAGTTCAAATTCAAAGGCGGAATTTTCTTGCAGATAATCGGAACCTTCACAAAGGATAAAATCATATTTTTTTTCTAAGTTTTTAAACTTTTTGATAATTCTTTCAATGATTTCATCAAATTTTTGTTGTACCAATAAATCCTTAACTTCTTCGTAACATAAACCAAAGGCCTCTTCGTAGGTTTGTTCTAATTTAAAATAATTGAGGATTAAGTCAATGTCTTCATCCCGATGACCTTCGGAACAGTCGAGAACAATTGGCTGGAAAAAAGCAACTTTATTAGTTTTGCGGAGAATTAAGTCAATAATTCCTAAAGCTACTAACGCTTTACCGCTTCCCGTTGCCGTCGTGCTGATATATAAAGAGTTAGTCATGGGTAGAGCAGAATAATAACAGGAGTGGGATTTAATTGGGCCACCCCAACCTTGAGGTGAGCGATTGATCCCCCCTTAATCCCCCCTTGATCCCCCCTTAATCCCCCCTTAATAAGGGGGGCAGCGATCAAGTTGTCTATAAGGGCGTGAATTGTTGGCAAATTTTCAGTAAACTATCTTTATTTGTTGGCTAATACAGCGATTTTATCACACAGCGATCGCTGTTTAAATATCTACTAGAGAGTGATCGACTATCCCTTGTAATATAGCAGTTATTTTGTCTGATTGCTGTTCACTGGTAACATTTTTTCCATGAACTTGATTTAATTTCCTCGGACTAAAATAAAGACTCCATCCAATCCTATCACCGGCTTTCCAGCTAAGGCTTGGTTTTTCATAAAGATTTAAGCTTATCTCCCTCGGATTGCCATTAAATTTTAACTAGAAGCAATTACCCCAGATTGTTGAAACCATTGGCTAATTCCGGCGGCTAAAACTTGCGCTAATTGTTTTTGTGCCTGAGTATCGGTAATCCATTCAAATTCTTGAGGATTACTCATAAATCCTAACTCTAATAACAAAGAAGGACTACTATAGGGACGAGTTAAAGCTAAATTATTCCAAAATACTCCATAGGAAGGACGGTTAAGATTTTTGGTTAAATAATCGTGGAGAAAAACCGATAGATCCGCTGCCTGGGGATGATACCAAAATATGCCGATTCCTTGAGTATTTAAGGCATCTCCATCATCAGGCAAAGCATTATAGTGAACCGATAGTGCTAGGGTTGGTTGCAGATTATTAATCATCTCTACCCGTGCTGGTAGGGATAGTTCGATGTCAGTTTCTCTGGTTAAATAAACTGTTGCCCCTAATTTTTCTAACTCCCGTTTAATTAATTTAGAAATAACCAAATTAATCTCTTTTTCCGTGTAACCCGTTGGACCGACAGCACCGGTTTCTTTACCTCCATGTCCTGGATCTAATAAAATAACTTTGCCCTGTAAATTAGCACTTTTTTCCGGGGGATGACGCAGGGTTAAGATTAAATTTGTCCCCTGGTAACGAAGACTATAACCCCACTGTTGTTTTTGGTTAAGATTAAAAGTGTATTCTATCGTGGTCGGGTTGATTTGTCGCCAATCTAAACGTCTTACTAAAGGATTATCCACTAGAAAAATTGTATCGGTTTGGGCAATGGTATTATAAAGAGTCAAAATAAATTTATCATCCTCTTGTCTCACGGCGATGGGTACAGGATGGGAGAGGGGGAAAATAATTTCCGTTGCTTGATTGATACTGCGAGAAGAGAGACCGCGAATATTAGCATTATCTAGGACTTCATTAACTATTAAACGGGTTTCTCGCTCTAAAATCCAACCACCATAATCTAACCGTAACCAATCCCCTTCTTTCCCAGTGACTCTCGCTTTCGTGCCTTGGGGTAAAGGAGTTAAACGGGAATAATTACTACCCGGCCCCGTGCGAGCTACTCCTTGGTCTGCTATAATTTCAATCACTGGTAAATTTTGATCGCTAATAATGTTAATTTCTCCTTGACCTTGTTGGCTAATCGAGCGATTATTTAATTGTGCTGTAAAAATAGGTTTTCCTAAGTTAGCCTCTTGCTTAAACTGCTGACAACCTCGATAGTAACCAGTTTTATCCTCGGAATTCGCTTGATTAAGATTAGTTAAAACTGCGGCATTACTAGGCAGTTTTGTGGTTTGAGTTTGGGGTAAAAGAGGTAAGATTTTATCTCCTAACTGCACAGAAACCTGAGCTTGGGGAGTGGCAATCGCACTAAAACAAATCCATTCCCCCACTAACCTCGTCTTATTGACAGAAGGACTGAGAGAGTTATCAGCAAAAGCTAATTCGTGGGGAATAATTGCTTGAGTATCTAGACGAATTATTTGACGATTAATAGTTTGGTTTTGATAGCGAATAGTGAAATTATTTTCGCCAACTTCTAGGGGAAAACTAGGGGCAAAATATCCTTTAGCACTGCGTTGAATCGGTTGATTATTGAGCAAAACTTGACCCGATGGAGGTGCAGAACCAATAAAAAAGATTTTCGAGGCCGTGGTTTGATGATTATCGGGGGGATAAACAATCATTAATGAGGTAGATTTAGCGCTGATGCTGTCATAAAAACCGATTAATAGCACTAAAACTAAACCGATTAAGATATTTTGCCCAAAAGTTCTCACCCTTAACCAGAATGGCCCCATATTATCCCCCTCTTAGCTGACAAATATTATACTAGGACAAATTCTGGAGGTTTGTTGTTCGTCTTATCAGTTGCACTGCATTTAAACTGCCTGTGGAAAATAGTAGTACAAATGCTCGAACCCCCACTTCCCCATCACCCCCCGCAACGCGCACGCAGTGACCACCCCATCACCCCATCTCCCTAATTCATAATTCATAATTCATAATTCATAATTCATAATTCATAATTCATAATTCATAATTCCCACACCCTGTTTTTGACCCTCATCCCTTATGATCAATATAGATTAACTTTTGTAAAGGAATCGGAGTTATGGCTTTAACCGTTGGAACAATCGCACCGAACTTTACCACCACCGACGATACTGGAAAAACCGTTTCCCTGTCGGATTTTCAAGGTAAAGTCGTAGTTTTATACTTCTATCCCAAAGATGACACCCCTGGCTGCACCAAGCAAGCGCAAAGCTTCCGGGATAACTACGAACAATACCAAGACAAGGAAATAGTAGTCTTCGGGGTGAGCAGGGATGGCCAGGGTTCCCATGCACAATTTAAAGAAAAATACAGTTTACCATTCCAATTGCTTGTAGATACCGATGGTGCTATCACCAAAGCTTATGACGTCGATGGGGGTGGCTATTCTAAGCGCGTCACCTATATCATCGATGCAGAAGGCAAAATTAGCCATGTGGATGACAAAGTGAATACCGCTAGTCACGCATCGGATATTCTCTGTGTGGTCGGTTAGTTTTTTCTAAAATCTTTTCTGGGTGTGTTAGGGGGGCCTAATACACCCAATGTTTATCTTCTAGTTTACTAATACAATCGACCGCGCCAACTTTGGGGACGGGTAAAAGCAGAGATAAAAATGCGAATAACTGCCAGCGGATCCGCGAGGGGAGATAGCCAAAATAATCCCGAAGATAGATTGACTTTTTCGCCGCGATAGTAGCTAGGAGAGACAGCCAATAAAAGGGCAAAACGAATCAATAACAGCAGCAGGTTTAAAGTCAAAACAATTTTTAAACTCAGGAAATTGTAGCCAAAAATCAAAGCTGTGAGCAGTAAAGGGGTGATAATTATCGGTAATCCCTGAGTAAGAGCTAATAAAGCTAAATCGCCCCATAATTGCCCCTGATAGGAGGCATCTTTGAGGTCAAGAGATCTGCCCCATTCGCGCCAAGTTTCCTTAAGTCCTTCGTACATCCGCACGCGAATCAACTTCGCCCCATCGAGAAATCCCACCCGATAGCCTTTCGTTGCCGCTAGACGGGCCAGGGTGACATCATCGCAAAAAGAACCTTTTGCCCCGCTATAACCGTCTAAAGCCGCTAAAACTGACCGCCGGCAGAGAAAACATTGACCATTGGCCATGACTCGTTCCGGATCTTGCCCGCGCACTCCGGCCGCATCAAAGCGATAGAGCAAAGTCATCAATAAAGCCGGCTGTAACCACCATTCTCCCGGATAGGAGAGGATAAATTGCGGCGATAGGGAAACTAAATCATAACCTTCTGCGATCGCAGCTTTAACTAAACTAGCCACTAAATTTGCTTGGGGTTGGGTATCGGCATCAATGCCCAAAATCCAGTCACTTTTAGGAGAACTAAACAAAAAACCATTGTGTAACGCCCAGGGACGACCTACCCAATCGGGGGGCAAAGGATAATCGGTTTTCAGGCGAAAGCGGGGGTCTTTTGCCGCTATCTCTTTGACTTTTTCCCGCGTACCATCTTGGGAATTGCTATCGACAATCAGAATTTCTCGCACTTCGTAACTCTGTTGACTCAATCCCCTTAAACAACCGTCAATCCTGGCCACTTCGTTTAACGTCGGCACAATCACGCTTACTGTCCCTAACATCTCCGGGGTGGGAGGTTGGGGAGTCAGGGGAGGACGACGACGCGCCCCTTTCAGCAGACGGGAAAGAAGGATAAAAAAGGCAACAGCCTGAGACAGCAGTAGCCCCAGGCAGAATGCACCGAGAATTATCTCAGTTAACAACTTATTTGGCTCCTCTCACCGAAACAACGGGGATTTTTAGGGTTGTTACTTCGCTGGTTGCCACTGTTTGCCCGGAAGCAACAGCCTTGGCGCGATTATAGAGGAGTATTAAAGGCAGAATACCGGTGAGTAATCCTAAGAAAATCGGCGGATAAATACCAGCACCGATACTCATGACCGTAGCAAAGCCAAAATTACCTAAATACATCACAAAAGGCAGGGTTAAATCTTGACTTGGCAGTTTCACCGGTTGCACTTGCCAAATTAAAGTGGCTACCGTCATAAAAACACAACCCGTACCAAACCAACCGGCAAAATTTTCATAGGGCATCCCAAAGAAGGCCCCCGGTTGTTCCCAAATCCAGAAGGGCATGGTAGTTTGACTCATGGCCGGATCTAGGACAAAATCCCATGAAGTTAATAATACCGCCCCGATAGCGATCGCTCCTAGATTTTGTAGCCACTGGGGTATCGCAAGAGTGGATAAACCAACACGAGCGATGATATAGGCACTAAAACCGAGATAAAACCAAGATAGGGGGATAGTAAAGGGCACTAAACCCGCAATTTTGTAACCTAGGCCCGAAAGATAACGATAATGACCGAAAGGAAAGCCGGTACTGGTTCCTAATAGTTCGCTACAAAGGGATAAACTGATAGCGGGAACCATGAATCCTAACCAGTGCCACACTCCTAGAGTCCGATAGGCATAAACAGCCACCGCTGCCATTCCTAACACCATATACACCACACCCCCCCCGGCCATTGACCAAGCAAAGGCGGTTTTGCCAAAATCCGGTAAATTGGCCACAAATTCGGGATGGGGCAAGACTAGCAACAATCCCGCTAGTCCAAAAGCCATCGATACAATATGACCGATGAGCAGAGCTTTTTCGATCGCAATTAGTCGTCTCATTAAATCTCTAGCACTGCGAAAGGATAATCATTTTCAAGTTTACAAATCTTTATTAAAGAATTATTACGCAGATCGGTCACTTTCGGCAAAAAAGTTTCACAGGGGCTAGGGATTTGCCTGTAGTAGTGGTTTAGGAGTCAGTAGGCGGGAGAATCAAGAACGAATAATAATCAGTTAAATGGTCTATAGCGTTTCTGATTCACAAGAGGTACATTCCCGATCCTGAACAGCTTAATCAGCAAAGGTTTAAGTGTGCCGCACAGATGCGAGAACTGCTATATTTAGAGATTTTATGCTACTTTATACTTAGTTTTTTTATTTTTTTCAACCCCCAAAAATTAATTATGCAAGGGGCAATGGCTAAAAATGCTGGAAAATATATCTTTAAAAGGATGCTTTTAGCCTAAAAAAAGGGCATTCTCAGGTTAAGTCCTCTCGATCACCCAGGGATTGCAGCAGTTCTTAAAAAAACTCTCTCCATCAGACTCACTATAATTAACACAGTAGCCTAGTTATGTCGGCAGAATCTAGACATCGGCGCCTACTTGCCAATCGATACCAACTGGTCGAGTTGATCGGTAGCGGTGCCATGGGACAAGTATATCGAGCGGAAGATAAACTCTTAGGTGGCGTAACCGTCGCCGTGAAATTCCTCTCGCAAACTCTCCTCAACAAAAGAATGCGCGAGCGTTTCGAGCGAGAGGCAACTATTTCGGCACTTTTAGGCGAAAAAAGTATTCATATTGTTAAAGTTCGTGATTATGGTGTAGATGAAAAGGATGTCCCCTTCTACGTCATGGAGTTTTTGCAGGGGGAAAGCATAGGAGAAATCATCAAATATCACCCGCTGCCTCTCTCGCGCTTCTTTCATCTCACCCGTCAGATTTGTTTCGGCATCGAATGCGCTCATAAGGGTATTATCTTCCAAGGCGAGATGTGTCCGATTATTCACCGGGACATCAAACCTAGCAATATTATCGTGATTCAGGACTCAGGATTAGGGGAATTGGTGAAAATTCTCGATTTTGGCATCGCTAAACTCATCCAGTCGGGAGAATCCCAAACCCAATCGTTTATGGGAACCCTAGCCTATTGTTCCCCAGAACAGATGGAAGGTAAAGAACTCGATCATCGTTCCGATATCTACAGTTTTGGGATCGTGATGTATGAGATGCTCACGGGAAAAACGCCCTTTTTTCCCGATAATTCCTCCTTTGGGGGTTGGTATGAGGTTCACCACTACGCTGAACCCCGTCCCTTTAATCCTAGCTTGCAATTACCGCCAGAATTAGAACAGTTAATCCTGCGCTGTTTAGCCAAAGCACCCAGCGATCGACCGCAAAGTGTTACAGATATACCACAACTTCTCGAACGACTCGAACCCCTAGTCAAAAATAATCAACCCAATAAATTGAATCGTATCGGTGAAATAGTCAAAAAAATCGACGATTACACCGCCAAAACTAAAACCCTTGAAGATTTAGATCAAACCGGTCTTGCTGTCGCTAATACTAAGGATATCTGTCTCAAGTCCATTTGGCCCGAGGACAAACCGCGCCAAAAAATCGTCTTCCCACGCTGTATCAAGGCTGCTGACGGCGTTTTTGCCAGTTTATGGGTAATGTTGGATCGAGAAGATATCCCCGTCCGGGTTGCTAGTGTCCGTTATAATCAATTTCTCTTCTTACCCACACCCCACCCGATGATTCTCTGGATTACTGTCCTCTATCATCGTCAACAGGGTCCCCGTTGGTTGCCCTGTTATTTGGACTTAAAAACCCCCCAGGGTCAAAAAATGACCAAAACCCTTGGCGAAACTGGTCAATACTGGATTTTATTTTTCTCCCTCGAAGGCGGCCCGATCTGTGAAAATGTGATCACCGCTAATATTCCCGCCAATCAATGCCAAATTTTGCAGCAATGGGTGAGAGATAGTCAATTAGCTCCAGTGGGCAGCCCGCAAATTAGCAAGCGGACGTTAAAACGGAAACTTGATGAACTTAAACCCAAAATTTTGGCCAAATTAGCCTCAGAATTAGCCCAAGGCACACCAATTTAACTTTCTAAAAAATCAAATCGGGGGGGTATTAACTAACCCCCTTTTTATCTATACTACTCACCCAGATTACAGAGGTCGATAGACACGGTAATCAATATTGGGGAAAATATTATCGATTTCCTCGACTTTTTCCAACCAACCAGAGTCAATCTTCTCCGATTTCACATCTTCATAGATTTTATTTAACCGCAGCAGGTGGGAACGAGTGCGCCGGACAGCATAGGGAACCATCGTACCAGTTCGCATAATAAAGGCCCAGTCAGAAGATTGTGCCAATAATAACTCCCGGGCTGCCTGATTTAAAGCCCGTTCCTGCAATTCATCCTCCGCTTCATGATGACTTAATTCAATCATCCGTTCCGTGCCTTTGTGTAGGTGAGGATAGATCCAAGCGTTAGTTTCATTTAGCCAGTATTCGTGAAAACCCTTATAACCCCAACTGGATTGGGAAGGACGACAGACCTGCTGATGGGGGTTAGACCGGAGATAATCGGCTAAATGGGTCATTTGGTAGATATTTTGGTCATACCAAGACTTGCGGAACAGAAAATCAATAAACCAGGGTCCCTCATACCACCAGTGACCGAATAACTCGGCATCGTAGGGAGAAACAACCAGGGGAGGACGGCCCATAATTCCCGCTAAACTCTCCACTTGCCGCTCGCGATTATACATAAAATTGCCCGCGTGTTCGGCGGCTTTTTCTTTGGCCCAGTAAGGGTCATAAAGCCCTTTTTCCGATAAACCACCGTCCCGGCTAGTGATTTTGTGGTATTTAATGCCTATATTCTTGCGTTGACCGTTGGGCATGATATAGGGCTTAATATACTCGTATTCCGCTTCCCAGCCCAAATCTTTATAGAATTCCCGATAAACTATATCCCCCGGATAACCGACTTGGGAAGACCACACCTGTTGGGAAGATTCATGGTCACGACCGAAAGCAGCCACCCCAGTTTCTGTGAAAATGGGCGCGTAACTGCCGTAACGGGGACGCGGACGACCGTAGAGAATACCGTGGCCATCGACGAGGAAGTAACGAATGCCCGCATCGGCTAACATTCTTTCTACCCCTTCATAGTAGGCACATTCCGGCAACCAAATGCCCTTGGGACGACGACCG
This sequence comes from Microcystis sp. M049S2, assembly GCF_020245625.1. Classification (NCBI taxonomy): domain Bacteria; kingdom Bacillati; phylum Cyanobacteriota; class Cyanophyceae; order Chroococcales; family Microcystaceae; genus Microcystis; species Microcystis sp. M049S2. Next base: position 10,866 of record NZ_JADBUN010000288.1, read on the forward strand.
AAATTTTCTTCGTAGTGTTGACAGGCCACCTCAATTTGCGCCCACACCGCTTGCGGGTACATTTTCATCAGGGGCATATAACCATGGGTCGCACCACAGGTGATAATTTCTAGGTTATTACTGTCGAGGAATTGTTTAAAGGCTTTGACCAGATCTCGATCGTATTTTTCCCAAGTTTGTCGGATACTTTGGAAAGATTCAGCGTAATATTCGGCTAAGTAGCGAATATGGCCATTATGTTGATTATGGTCGATTTCTTTAGCAATTAATTCTTCTAACTTGCCTAAGTGTTCTTCATAACGCTCTTGCAGTAACGGATCCCGCAGCATCGACACCAACGGCGGAGTCATGCTCATGGTCATTTTAAAATCGATACCATCCCGCTTGAGACCTTCAAAAACTTGCAGCAGAGGGATGTAGGTTTCTGTGATTGCTTCGTATAACCATTCTTCTTCGAGGACGTAATCGCTTTCGGGATGGCGGACGAAAGGGAGATGCGCGTGGAGAACTAGGGCAACATAGCCAAAAGCCATAGGATTTCTTCTTAGAATTAAGGAATAAAACTTTAAGATTAGGTTGAGTAGATTTTATACTATCTTAAGCTTCTACAATAAAGAATATGATAAAAGTCGATCGATCATCGATCGATCTCGTCAATCCCTAGGTTTACTAATTTTCCGATGCTCCCATCTAACGAGCCACTGACTGCTTTAGGAAGAGAGACGACAACGCCTCTCTCGATTCAACTTTTGCTGTTTGTTGATGACCGTCCCAGTTCTCAAGAAATTATCCGTCAAATTCAGTCCTATCTCCAGTCTTTAAAGTCTGATTACCCGATTGACCTACAAATCATCGAAATTCGCCAGCAGCCTCATTTAGTCGAACATTTTCGCCTTGTAGCTACCCCAGCCCTGGTCAAAATTGCCCCCGCCCCCCGCCATACCCTCGCGGGCAGTAATCTGGTGGAACAGTTTAAAAAATGGTTGGTACGCTGGCAAAAAGCGATTAAAGAGGAGGTCAAAAATCATCACGCTGAGGATGAACAACGTCAAGAGGTGGAACATTCGGGCGAACTCATCCGCATTGCCGATGAGGTTTTTCGTCTTAAACAGGAAAAGGAAGAATTATTAGAACAGTTGAAATTTAAAGACCAAATTTTGGCTATGTTAGCCCACGATTTACGCAGCCCTCTCACCGCTGCTTCCATCGCCGTGGAAACCCTAGAATTAGCCTATCATCAACCAGATACGGAGCGCAGTCTGCAATTACGAGAACAACTGCACCAACAGGCCCGCAAACAGTTCCGGATTATGAACCGTTTGATCACGGATATTCTACAAGCTTCTAAGAGCATGGCGGCGCAATTCACTCTCCACCAGAGTAAATTTTATCTGCAAGCTCTTTGTCAGGAAATTTTGTCTCAATTTACCGATACTTTTCAGGAAAAGACTTTAATTTTCCAAAGCGATATCCCCCAAGATCTGCCCCCCGTCTATGCTGATGAGGAGTTAATCCGACAGGTGATTATTAATCTCTTGGAGAATGGGATCAAATATACCCCCGCCGGCGGCGCAATTACCCTTTCTGTCCTCCATCGTACTACTCAAAAAGTACAAGTGAGCATCAGTGATACCGGCCCCGGCATTCCCGAAGAAAAACAAGAGCATATTTTTGAGGGTCATGTGCGTCTCAAACGGGATGAGGGTAAAGAAGGTTATGGCATCGGTTTATCGGTCTGTCGCAAGATTATTCGCGCCCACTATGGTCAAATTTGGGTGGATAGTGTCCCCGACCACGGCAGTAGTTTTCACTTCACCCTGCCAGTTTATCGCTAAAATGCTCGGCTAACCAATTATCAATGTCCCCTAAAACTAAGTCGGGGATTTCCCAGGGGAACAGATGGGCCGTATCTGGGTAACATTTCCACTGAGACAGTTTCAGGTTTTCGGCCGTTTCTTGGCTCGAGGCACTGGTAATATGGCGATCATTTGCTCCCGCCAGAACTAAGCAGGGAATTGTGATTTTGTCAAGAGATTTTAAACAATTGTAACCTTTTTTTAAAGCCCGATTTAAAGCGCGATTAGCAGCTGGAGAAGTGCCTAAGTAGGCGGGAACAGCATCTTGAGCGAGATATTGATAAGAAATCGCTTGATGTTGTGAAAAAAGGTACTGAAACAGGGAACGACGAGCAAAAGTATCAATATTCCAACGCCATCCCGGTTTGATCTGATTGAGAATTGCCGCCATCCCCGTCAAAACTAAATCTGTGGTGGTGATAGGAGGATGACTACCCCAAGGACGCGCGGCCGAGGCCACTAGAATTAAACCAGGAAAGCGATCAGGATGCCGCAATACTAATTCCAGTGCGATTATACCCCCCAAAGACCAACCGAGAATTAAACATTGCTGGATTTTTTGGCGATCGAGCAGTCCGATTAAATCCTCTAGATGTTCTTCTAGCTGAAAATCCCGGCGATAACGACTTTTACCGTAGCCGCGCAGATCCGGGGCCAGGGTTTGCCAGCGTTGACAAAAATGATCGGTAAATACAGACATACTGGCTGCCGAACCGGGATGACCGTGCAGACAGAGGATCGGATAGCCATTACCTTTGATGTTAACGTTTAGAGCGATCGACATTGAGCAGTTATCAGTTATCAGTTATCAGTTATCAGATTTGAGTTTTAAGTGAGCAGTATGTAAGTACCTAAGCAAAATTAATTACACACATCTAACCCCGCTCTTGCCTCTTGCCTCTTGCCTCTTGCCTATCTTCACTAGGAAATTAATTTTGCACGACTACTTATTAAGCGAGCAGTATTAAATAGCAGTTTCCTGCTGTCTTTTCACTGTTCACTGTTTACTGTTTACTGATCACTGATTATTGACTAGGATATATGAGCGATCGAGTCTCTGGTAAGTCATACTAGAGAATAGGAGAGAGTTGGTCTAGAGGTTGCGGGGTCATTTGATTAATGATTCCGAGGAAAGTCCGAACTCCCGAAAGACCACACTTGCTGGATAACGTCCAGTGCGCGTGAGCGTGAGGATAGTGCCACAGAAAAATACCGCCCCTTTTTTCAGTGATTAGTAAACAGTGATCAGTAAACAGTAACGAAAGTAAATTTACTGATAACTTTCCACTGATAACTGATAACTGATAACTGATAACTGATTGGGGGTAAGGGTGCAAAGGTGCGGTAAGAGCGCACCAGCAGTATTGAGAGGTACTGGCTCGGTAAACCCCGGTGGGGAGCAAGGTGGAGGGACAAAGGTTGGTCTTTTTCCTGTCCCGTTTTTAGGAACCGCTTGAGGTAATTGGTAACAATTATCCCAGATAGATAACCTCTATTCCAACAAAGGTAAAAGCAATTTTACTGCTGTTGGGAAATACAGAATTCGGCTTATGTCTGACTCTCTCCTTTATCAGTTATCAGTTATCAGTTATCAGTATTCAGTTATCAGTATTCAGGGCTCTTCTAGGTTCTGTGTGATAAGTTTAACTTACAGAGGATCGATCAATCTTTGTGTCCTTTGTGTCTTTGTGGTTCCTTCCACGCGCTCGCCAGAAAGAATGTATCTTAGAATACATTTTGCCCACCAAACCTAAGAG
>NZ_JADBUN010000289.1:0-6140 GCF_020245625.1 Microcystis sp. M049S2
AGGATTTAGTCGATTTATGCCACCCTATCGAACCATACCAAGTAACGAAAAGCCAAGAATACCTGCAGCTACACCAAAATCTACAATTGAGTCTATTTTGATTCTGATACCCCGTCCGCTTGCGGCGGGGTAGTTCATTAACCAGTTGGAAAATAGCTTTTTTGAAGTGTTTTAAATAAACCGCTTGACTAATGCCCAAAAAAAGTTTTCTTTCAGGTTCTTGTGAATCTAAAGCCCATTGGTATAATTGAAGTTGTCCTATTGTTTTTTCTAATTCACTGATAACTGAAGGCGTATCAAAGTCTTTGATTTCTACGGCAATTTTACGATCTTCTTTTTCCGCAGCAAAAAACTTTTCTGCTCCTAAATCAGCTTTAAGCAAGGTTTTTTCTAAGGTTAGAATTAAAGGATCATCAGTGATTTTCCAACCCTCTTTTTCTAAAGTATGACGTAATGATAAATGTAGATCGTCTCGTCTGGACATCCTTATAAACCCTGCTTAAGAGGTTCGATTTCTATTCTACTACAGTTCGCCCTAATTCGGATTTATTAGACCGAAAAAGCGGTAAGGTGGGCAATGCTCACCCTACTAAGCTTTTACGCATTTAAGTTACATTGACAGCATTACCCTTATTTTTAAGTTTTCTACTCCATTTAATAATCAATCCCCCTTCATTTAAAAGCTGATTGACTACTTTTTCCAGTTCTTCTTTATTTTCAAATTCTCGATTAGCTATGTATTCTTTAGCGGAATGCCACACTAATTCTATTAGGTTGTAATCTGGACTATAAGCTGGTAAAAACTCTAGCCTAATATTGGGCAACTCTTTTTCCACCTGCTCAATAACATCTTTCTTTTTGTGATAACTAGCATTGTCTAATATAATGATAATCTTCGGCCCCTTTTCTCGAAAATCTTCGGGCAGATTTCCCAAGTTTATCCATTCTTGACGAATCTCTTCATGAAGTTTCTTTAATTGTTCATGGAAAGTTTCTGAATTTCCTTTTTTGATCATAAAACAGACTCGTTTTTTATCATTATATCTTAAGGCTCCCATCACATTCACCCTTCCTCTTTTTCTTTGCCCATTCACTTTTTTTCGCTTTCCTTTTTTTGTCCAAGCTCTCCTTCTTATTACTCTCAAACTAAATCCACATTCATGAGGGGCTGTGTGGCGAACCTGCGTCGCCACCTTGAAAGCCCCGTCCCAAAACCATACCTGGATTGACTCTGGCTTTTCTTTCGCTAACTTTAAATATTCATCTAATTTTTCTTTAAATGCTTTTCTTAATTTCTTGTCTTGCTTATCTTCTAGACTATATTTTGCCCAGATATACACATACTTTTTTCTTCTCAATATTCTTCTCACTTGCGAGCCACTCAGTTTAATTTTTGTTTCCTTTTCTAGATGATCTGCTAATCTTGCCGCTGTCCATCTCCCGAATTCATATCCAAATTCCTTCGGGTCTTCATCAACTATTTTCAATAGTAAATTAATATATTTCTCTGTGGCTTTTTTATGATTTCCATTTTTTCTTCCATCTTCTAGACTTTCTAAATTGTTAGGATCGCCGTGAACACACCAATGGGCGACCGTTTTGAGTGAACAGCCAATAAACTCAGCTATTTCTCGTTGAGTTTTTCCGTCGTTCAGCAAGAGAAACATTAAAATTCTTTCCCTAACTTCTGCTCTTTCTTCTTCTTTAAGAGCTTTTTGTAAGTTTTTCTTTTCTTCTAAATCTAGGAAATTTTTGGCTGGCATAAGTAGGAATTTTCTCAAGTTACTATTTCTATTTTAGGTGGTTTAAGTGCGTTTTAGCTTATTTCTATTTTCGCTTGGTCAGGCTAGAGACTAACCTTAATCCTCCTAATCCTAACAAGGCAACAACAGAACTCAGTGCAGATATGGTAGGGTCCGTTCCCTAATGCAAGTCCTACCGCTGCAGCGATCAATTTTGGGGAACGCACCATGCTCATTGATTAAAGTAAATGATAATAATCTAAAAACGTCTAGGCACAGCGACGGACGGGAGTGCGATCGGTTATGATAGAGTTGTAAATTTTTGTTACGAAGTGCAGTCAGATTGAACAATTGGTGCTGAAATCTTGGGGAAAAGCTGATGTTATTTCCGCTGATTGTCAGGAATCTACAAAACGGGGTGATATGCGGAAACTTTCGGCATATCCTTACTCTCCTTATTCGGAAAGTTTCTGGATAATTAATAGAGAGTAGAAAAAGTAGTAAAATAGTCCAATACGCGTAAAACATGAACAAAACATGACTACTCTGTTGCACAAAGCATTCACAGAAATCCAGAAACTGCCAGAGCATCTTCAAGATGAACTTGCTCAACAATTGCTAGAAGATATTGAAAGTGAATTAAAATGGCAGCAAAGCCTTTCTAACGAAGATATGGAATTGGGAGCTTTAATAACAATGGCACAGGAAGCCCTGATAGAAGAACAAGAGGGGAGAACAGAAGATAAAGGCTTTGGAGAAGAATGAAGTCAGCCAGAACCAAGAGGTTTCGTCAACTTTTTCTCAGTTTGCCGCAAAGGGTACAAGAAACAGCCAAGAAAAATTACGAGATTTGGAAAGAAAATCCATTTCACCCCAGCCTAGAGTTCAAAGAGGTGAAACCAAGAGAAAAAATCTGGTCAGTCAGAGTCGGCATTGGATGGCGAGCATTAGGGATTAAGAAGTCAGATGAAGAAAAGATAGTTTGGTTCTGGGTTGGGTCGCACTCCGAGTATGACAAGATTCTAGGTAAGAATTAGGAGCGATCTAACCAATCACTGCACCGGACCTTGTGCTAAAGTTATCTACATCATCCAAAGTCATTGGCGGCGAGTGAGTTCAACCGTTAGACATACTCCTTGCTCCAACGGGCGGGCTGCTAATACAGATGAATTACGATTTATCCATACTCTAATCTTTTTGATTATTGAACATTTCAACTTCTCCCATCTGTCTCGTGTCACATTTGAACTCATACAATTAAGGAGTAATTTTCAATGAAAACACTGTATGAAAAGCTTGGTGGTGCAGCGGCTGTTGATCTAGCTGTAGAAAAATTTTATGAAAAGGTCTTGGCAGATGAGCGAGTCCAGCGTTTCTTCACTCCTACAGATATGCAACAACAGAAACAACATCAAAAAGCCTTTATGACCTATGCTTTTGGTGGTGCTGAACAATGGAATGGTCGTCCTATGAGGGATGCACATAAAGAATTAGTGGCTGAGATGGGCTTAACCGATAGCCACTTCGACGCGATCGCTGAGGATTTAGTTGCTACCCTCGTTGAGTTGGAAGTTCCTCAAGCCTTAATTGATGAGGTGGTGCAGATTGTAGGTTCTGTTACTCATCGGAATGATGTCTTAAATCGCTAGAGCAATGTAGCTGTAGGGTGCGTTCCCTCATGTAACTCCTACCGCTCCACCGATCAATTTTGGGAAACGCACCATGCTCATTGATTCAAGCAAATGATAATAAGCTAAAAACGTCTAGGCACAGCGACGGACGGGAGTGCGAGTGCCGTCGAATAATTGTAAATTTTTGTTACGAAGTGCAGTCAGATTGAAGAATTAGTGATAGGGTCGCTGAAAAGTTCTTTGTATCTCAGCTGATTGTCAGTAATCCACAAAACGGGGTGATATGTCGAAAGTTTCCATATATTCCTACTTTGGTTATTCGGAAAGTTTCTGTATAATCAATGGTTAGCTGGCCTCGTAATATCACGATGTATCTGATTAGGAGCGATATTATGCGACTTAGTGAAAATTTTTTACAGCCAGCATTGTCAGATGATTTTTACTGGCTCAACGAGCCGACGCATTATCGTTTGGGTAATGGCTTGGAAATTTCTACAGATGAAAAAACTGATTTTTGGCAAAACACACACTATGGTTTTCAAAGAGACGATGGGCATTGCTTATTGATGCGACAAGTTGGCGATTTTTCCCTAATGACCCAAGTAGAATTTCAGCCTCGGGAAAAATATGATCAATGTGGCCTAATGGTGCGGATTGACAGTCAGAATTGGATAAAAGTTTCCACGGAATATGAAAGCGAACAAGCTAGTCGGCTTGGTTCTGTGGTGACCAATTTGGGATATTCTGATTGGGCAACGCAAGACATTTCTTCACGATACCGCGAAATGTGGTATCGCATCAGTAAACGGGGGAGCGATTTTCTGCTAGAGAATTCTTATGATGGGCAGGCTTGGCTGCAAATGCGGATCACACACTTACACAAGATAGCCGACGATTGCCAAATCGGAGTGTATGCCTGCAGCCCGATAGGCAAAGCGTTTCGCTGTTGTTTCAAAACCTTGCAAATCTCAGACAATCAGTGGCTGGTAATACCAGAAGCCAGCTAATAACTTTATGCACCCGACTGGCACTTATGCGCCTTAACGCCTGACTTGTTGTGGTTCACGGCTTGTCTGTCTTATGCTAGAGTTTCATAATTACCCAAAGCTAATGAGGCAAAAAATAATGACGGAGAAAAATAAGCCAGAAGAAGTTCAAGAGGCAATGATTTCAGTGGGAGTGGGTACAGCGATTGGAGCTAGTGCATCGGCAGTAGTTGGCGGTATGGGACTGGCTGTAGGAGGAACTGCTCTAGGAGTCGGTATGGCTCCAGTAGCAGCAGCAGGAGCAGTGGTCGGCACAGCAGTTTACGGAACCAAAAAAGCAATAGAAGAACAAGACGCAACGGCAATTGGAGCAGCGGCAATTGGTGCGGGTGCTGGAGCCGGCATATCAGCATTGGTTGGAGGTATGGGATTAGCAGTAGGGGGGACGGCAGTTGCAGTGACGATGGCTCCCGTTGCGGCAGTAGGAGCAGTAATTGGTTTGGCTGGGTATGGTATCTCTAAATTATTCACTGAGTAAGAATGGCTAAACGGAAAAGACAGTCCCCCAATGCTGCTCAAAAATTAGTAAGAGGAGCAATTCGGGACTTTATTAATCAGGTTAATGGCATAGTTATTGAGCCGGAGATAAATACTCCTGTAAAGGGTACAGAGGCTTGGTATCGGGACAAACTGGCTGGGGAATTAGGAGGAAAAACCGAGGTTTACATTGATAAGGTAGGTAGAATAGATGTCTTAACTAATACTGAAATAATTGAAGTTAAAAATACAAAAGGCTGGAAATCAGCGATCGGGCAAATCAAGAGTTATGGACAGTATTATCCCAAACATAAAATGAGAGTTCACCTATTTGGGAAATTGACTGAAAGTAAACTGGAAACTATTCAGAGAGTATGTAACCTAGAAGGCATAACTCTAACTTGGGAATAGTATGATCTCCGCTCTAGTAAGATTCTTTCCCTCCTGTAATTCCTACCTCTGCATCGATAGATTTTAAGGAAATCTAACATCCTTACCTGTTACTATGAAAGGGTATAATAATACTAAATCCGTTGAGTATAGGCTACTTATATCATTTTTCAAAAGTGATGACAGACTTAGTTGATTATTCCAAAGCGCAATTCCGCTCTCGGACAGGAATTGCGCTTTTAGATGTTAGTCACGACTATTGAAAATAGGTATTATAAAAGAGGGGCAAAAGGCAACAGGCAAAAGGGGGAATAAATAATCAGTTTTTAATAACCAGATTTAGTATGAATAGATGTCCTAACCAATACTGAAATAAGGGAGCAGGGAGAAGAAGCTTGAGCATTTGTATTAAAATTTTCCCTGGGCAGTTTAAATTCAGTACAGTTTATAAACTTGATTCTAGAAAAACTAGGGAAAAATATTGGCTCTCCCAGCTTTGGTGGGTCAAATGTATTCTAAGATACATTTCTCCTAGCGGGGGGGTGGAACGAACCACAAAGACACAAAGGACACAAAGATTGATCGATCCTATGTAAGTTAAACTTATCACACAGAACCTAGAAGAGCCAAATATTAAAAGGGGAGAATTAATCCCCCCCATCAATCTAGACAAAGAAACTATTGACCGCAATAGTGCCGAGCGCCGGGAAAGCACCCGTTAACCCAGTCAGATTAATCACCAAATCATTAGCACTTTGGAAGCCTGCTGTACCGTCGTTGATAATTAGGTAAGTAGAAGAACTATTGTCCCGCACTAAAACAGCACTGTTAATTCCGAGAGCTTGATTTCCGGC
>NZ_JADBUN010000029.1:0-8846 GCF_020245625.1 Microcystis sp. M049S2
CGCCCCTACAATAATATTATTGCGCCAATGGTAGGGGCGCATCGCGTGCGCCCAAAATGTAATATAGATATTTCGACCAAATTGATTTGAGTTTTTACTGAGCGGTATTAAGTAAAAAATTGCCGTTTTCTTGGCACTGATAACTGATTACTGATTACTGATAACTGTCTTAGCCGATATCCACATTACCTGTACCTTGAAACATCAGCCAAGAGAGGAAAAAATTCGCCACAAAAATCGCTAATAAAGAAGTTACCACAGCCGTGGTAGTAGATTGACCAACTCCTTTAGCACCGCCGGTGGTGGTTAAACCCCAACTGCAGCCGATAATGGCAATTAAAACCCCAAAAATTAGGGACTTTAACATAGAACTAATTAAATCCCATGTTTCCAGAAAATTTTGGGCTGATTGTAAGAATAGGGAATAGGAAATACCGTAAAGACTATCAGAAATCAACAAACCACCGAGTAATCCCGTGACTAAAGAGATAATAGTGAGCAGCGGTAACATTAAACTACAGGCAATCACCCGGGGAATGACCAAATAATCGATCGGATCGGTTTTTAAAATATATAAAGCGTCAATTTGTTCTGTTACTCGCATTGTACCAATTTCGGCGGCAAAAGCCGAGCCAACTCTTCCCGCCACCACCACCGCAGTTAAAACCGGGGCTAATTCTCTTGTTAAAGCCAAGGAAAGGACTCCCCCAACAAAACTACCCGCCCCAAAAAAAATAAATTCTCTGGCTACCTGAATAGTGAAAACCATACCGACAAAAGCAGCAGTAATTAGGGCAATTGTCAAGGATTCGGGTCCCACAATACTCATTTGTTCGAGAGTATTACGCCGGTGGATTTTGCCATTAAGAATATGTAAAAAAGTTTGTCCCGCTAATAAACTGGCAGCCCCCAAACGCTGAAACCATAAACTTAAACCACTGGCAGCATCAATTTTTCTTGGCATTTGTCGAGGGACTATCGCTAAAATCTAACTTATTATAGGCGAGAATTCCCTCTAATACTAAATCTGGTTATTAAAAACTGATTATTTATTCTCCGTTTTGCATGAGTGCCTCTTGCCTTTTGCCTGTCCTGATATGTAGCCTATACTCAAAGGATTTAGTATGATTATCCCTCGATTGTGGGGACTTGCTTTGATGCCACTCGATCGAGGGATAACAAACCATGGTTTTGTGCTGCGGGCAGGGGATAATAGAATTATCTAGTAGCCGTCAGCTATCAACCCTGATTCTTTATCCATGCCAGATTTAGCGAAAATTATCCTGAGAAACCATAAAATTGATGCTGTTAAACGATTCCATCCTTGGATATTTTCCGGGGCGATTAAAGAGATGGAGGGAGAAGTCAAAGAGGGTGCTATCGTTGAGGTTTATAGCGATCGAGGCGAATATCTAGCCACTGGACTGTATAATCCTAGCAATATTGCCGTTAAAATTCTTTCTTTCCAAAAAGTCAGCGATATTGCTCAATTATTTCTCGAAAAATTCCAGAATGCCTATCGGCTGCGGCAACAAATCGGTTTAGTGGATAACCCGAAAACTAACTGTTATCGTTTAATTAACGCTGAAGGAGACGGTTTACCCAGTTTAATCGTCGATTGGTACAATGGCACGGCGGTTATTCAAGCTTATTCCCTAGCTTTATACCAACGTCTCGATCTGATTGTCGATTGTCTGAAAACTATCTACGCTGACAATTTACGGGCAGTTTACGATAAAAGTGCCGCGGTTTTGGCGAAAAGCGCCCATACTTCCGAGAATAAATACTTATTTGGTCAAAAAACCAGCGATGAGGTGTTAGAATCCGGCCATCGCTTTATTATTGATTGGGAAAAAGGACAAAAAACGGGATTTTTCCTCGATCAAAGAGAAAACAGAGCTTTATTAGCCCAATATTGCCATAATAAACGGGTTTTAAACACTTTTTCTTATTCTGGCGGCTTTTCCGTCTATGCTATGCAAGCGGGGGCTGCTCTAGTCGATTCCGTTGATAGTTCCCACGGTGCGATCGATCTTACCGAAAAAAATATCGCCCTGAATAATCTCAGCGAAGTTCCCCATCAATCCTACAGCGCCGATGTTTTTAACTTTCTGCGCGACTGTCAGGAGGATTACGATCTGATTGTCCTCGATCCCCCCGCTTTTGCCAAAAGTATCCAATCCCGTCATCAGGCGGTTATGGCTTATAAAAGATTAAATCAGCAAGCTTTCCAGAAAATTCGCCCCCAAGGTATTATTTTCACCTTTTCCTGTTCCCAAGTGGTTAACGAAGAACATTTTCAGGGGGCTGTCATGGCTGCCGCCATTGAATCGGCTCGCCCAGTGCGAATTTTAGCACGTTTAAGCCAACCGGCGGACCATCCCACCAGTATCTATCACTCGGAAGGTTCCTATCTGAAAGGATTGGTTTTAGCGGTGGATTGATGGAAAATTAAACGATTACCATCGGGATCATAGATGTAGATTTCCGGACCGTGGGAAGCTTGGCTAATTTCTCCCCTAGCACCATAGCCGATTTCGCTCCAATGCTCGATCGCTTTTTCGAGACTCTCCACCTCGAAACAAATGCTCATGCCACTGCCCCTAGAATCGCCAAATTCCTCTCTGTGGGACTCTTTAGGGCAAAAAAGACCTAATTTAAGGTTAATCAGCCTAAATTCCGCATAAACGGCGGCAAGGTAGGGGCTTGGTTCCTGTTGCAACAGTTGACGATAAAACTGCACCGAGCGATCGAAATTACTCGTTCCTAGGGCAATAAAAGCCTCTGTGTAATTGAATGGACTATCGGGGGGGTTATTCATCGGGGTTGGCAAGCTTTTTCAGTGATCGGTAAACAGTAAATAATGGCTGGGGAAAGTTCAGTCATGGGGTGGCAGGGGGGATTAGGCCGCGTCTTCTAAGTAAAGATAAGCCTGAAAACTCATAAATACCCCGCTAATTTCTTGAATTTCTCCCAATTGGGAGATCGCCTCGTTAATGGTGTGATATTTAATCTCGATCAGTTTTGGCAATTTCTCCCGGTCAAGCTCGCCAACGCCAGAGCGAATATACTGATCAAGAATAAAGTCGAGAAACTCCCGTTGTTTTCCCGTGTATTTCGAGAAAATTAAATCTTTGTGCTTGATTACCCGCTCTTCTCTGGTCAAGGGTCTGGCTGCGTAGGCGATATAGGTCAGGACGTCGTAAATATCACTGTTTTCCGTGTTGGTGATCCCGGCGATCGCCTGTAGCTGTTCCTCGCCGTAGCCTTTTTCCGCGAGTCCAGTTAGCAGGGATTTGCGGGTGTCGGGTCGGCCCCAGAGATGGCGCAATTCCGCTTCATCTTGAAAAAGATCGGGAATATCCCCGAAAAGCTGCTGGATAAACTCCTCGGCCGAGATCGGTTTTCCGTCAGCATTCCAGAAAGTTGTTTTCTGGATGTGTTCCAGTTCTCGTTCCTTGCCGTCGGCCAGTTTGATTTTAATTTTCTGACGTATCGGCAGAGGATCTGGCTCGTCGAGAGGATATTCGATCGCGTCAGGTGGTTCGGGGCGCGGCCTCGGATCGATGACGACGGGTTCCTGCGGTTCCCCGTCCCATTCGGGATCGTTAAAGTTTTCATGGGCTTTAACAAAATCGTAGATAGTGAAATAGTCCTTATTATCGAAAAGGCGCGTCCCCCGGCCGATAATCTGTTTGAACTCGATCATCGATTTCACTGGACGCAGTAGAACGATATTTCTCAGGTTTCTAGCATCCACCCCGGTGGAGAGTTTGCGAGAGGTGGTGAGGATGGTGGGGAGCCTTTTCTCGTTATCTTGAAACTTTTTTAAGTGGGTTTCTCCCAAGCTGCCATCGTTGGCGGTAACGCGAGCGCAGTAGTTAGGATCGCTGCTGATGGCCATTTGATTGATCAGATCGCGAATGGCTAGGGCGTGGTCTTGATTGGCGCAGAAAACCAGGGTTTTCTCGTTTTGGTTGATCGCCTCCATAAAAATTTTTACCCGTTGGCGTTCCCGTTCCTCGATCTCGATAATCCGGTTAAAGTCGGATTCAGTATAAACCTTGTTTTCGTCGATATCGCCCTCGATCAGTTCATCGTCGGGATCATATTGGTACTCGTCGAGACTGGTGGTGAATTCAACCACCTTAAAGGGGGTTAGGTAGCCCTCGTTAATGCCTTCTTTCAGGGAATAGGTGTAGAGGGGTTCGCCGAAATATTTGTAGGTGTCGCCGTTGAGATCCCGTTTCGGGGTGGCAGTTAATCCCAGTTGTACAGCAGGGGCAAAGTATTCGAGGATTTTTCGCCAAGTGCTTTCGTCGTTGGCCCCGCCCCGATGACATTCATCCACGATCACCAAGTCGAAAAAGTCGGGAGCGTATTCGAGGAAGTTAGGGGCTAGTTCCTCGCCGTTTTGGGTCATAAAGGTTTGAAAGATGGAAAAAAAGACGCTGCCGTTTTTAGGGACTTTCTTTGTTTTCTGGATGTTCTTCGGTTCGATCCGAACGAGGGCATCTTCGGGGAAGGCGGTAAACTCGGTTAAGGCTTGATTAGCCAGAATATTGCGATCCGTGAGGAAGAGAATACAGGGCCGGTGGGTCGGTTCACCGCTCAGGTTCCAACTACTATGAAAGAGTTTCCATGCGATTTGAAGGGCGATCGTTGTTTTGCCGGTGCCGGTGGCCATGGTCAGGAGCATCCGTTTTTGACCAGCTGCGATCGCTTCTAGAACGGCCTGGATGGCGTTGTGTTGGTAGTAGCGGGCCTCGCGCATCCCGCTTTTATTATCGGGGGGGACGGTGGCGAAACGGTCGCGCCAGTGGTTGGGATCCGGGTAGGTGGCCGCCCAGAGTTCTTCCGGGGTGGGGTAGCGATCGATATAGCCTTCTTTTCCGGCGCGGGTATCCACTCGATAAATGCGGAGGCCGTTGGTACAGAGGGCGAAGGGGGTTTGCAGGCGCTCGGCGTAGTCCTTAGCCTGCCCAAGTCCCTCGGTGGGGTGCGCGTCGCGTTTTTTGGCTTCCAGGGTGGCGAGTTTGTGACCCCGATAGACTAAGACATAATCGCAGATTTTCGATGAACTGCGCTGGCCGTAACCCATCAGACGACCGGGGGCAATTACCTCGCGACGAATTTTACTGTCGGGAATGACTCCCCATCCCGCGGCTTTGAGGGCGGGGTCAATCAGTTCTGCTTTGGTTTCGGCTTCGTTCATGGGCTAGAAATCAAGTTGGCTGATGGCTTCTGCGATCGCTTGATCGGTTATGTCGGTTTGGTCGG
Source organism: Microcystis sp. M049S2 (assembly GCF_020245625.1). Classification (NCBI taxonomy): domain Bacteria; kingdom Bacillati; phylum Cyanobacteriota; class Cyanophyceae; order Chroococcales; family Microcystaceae; genus Microcystis; species Microcystis sp. M049S2. Next base: position 5,281 of record NZ_JADBUN010000029.1, read on the forward strand.
TTTTGGAGTAGAGGGTGATGAGGACGATGGTGGTCTGGGTTTGCAGGTAGTAGATAACTCGATAACCGCCGCTTTTCCCCTTTTTTAATATCACTGTTTTTGAGGCGAACTTTGAAAACGGGGAAATTGAATCCTTGAATGCGATCGCCGGGGGTTTGTCCTGTCTGAAGGGTCCGAAGTAGGGGTTGTAAGTCTTGGCGGATGGATCGATAGCGTTTGGCGAGGATTTTGAGATCTTTTTGAAAGCGGGGGGTGAGTCTAATTTCGATGGGGTTTTCGTTAATCGACATCAATGCCTTCCCACATTCGATCTAGGGGGATGGTATTTCCCCCTAGGGCTTCTTGCATTCCTTGTTTAAGGTTGGCGACGATTTCCTCGTCTGGGGTGTCGTCTGGGTTGTGCGATCGTTCCCGTTCTAATTCAAGGCGAAAGGATCTAACGATCTCGTAAATCTGAGTCAAGTGATCTTCGGGGATTTCGTGGAGTTCGTCGATGATTTTTTGGATGATCATGGAGCTACGGGAAGACACTATTTACATTTTAACGGTTCTACTGGCTGAGTTGACCGGTGAAGGCTTTTTCTAGGATCGATTGTTTAAGTTCGGCGATCGCCTCTAGTTTGCGCTGGTAAATGGTTTCGAGTTTTTGAGTTTTTTGATAACATTCTTCTATTTGCTCGACGATTTTTTTTTGTTCTACAATTGGAGGAATAAAAACGGGAAAATTTTGTACTATAGCTTTATTAATTTTTTTCATAGTAGGATTAGCACCCTGTGCGCTATTAGAAATTAAATGTCGTAGTTTTGATGTTCTAAAATACCAATAAATAAACTTGGTTTCTGCCCACTGCGGGTTAATAGACATTTTCATAATTAAATCGCAACAGATGGTGGGTTCTGTTATGTTTTCACAGATAGCAACATGACCGACTAACTCTGATGTATTACTTCGGGTCATTAAGAATTCGCCGTTATTTAACCAATAATGAGCGCCCACCTTAACGGGGGCATTGGTAAATTTAATTTTTTGTATATTGAAATGAAAACCAGTGACGGAAGATAAAGTGAGGACGGGAACACCTATATCTGAATGATTTTCTGCCGGTGGCGACCACCCATTTCTAGGTTGCTGAGATAAAATATCTTGGAATTTTACCCTATCCCAATTAGAATTATTTTTATGGATAGATTTATCTAAATAACGTTTAAAAAAATTGCGAATATTAATTAAACTTTGTCTAGTATTAGCTTCAGCTTGGGCTATACCCTCGAAAGCTTTGTCTAGTATCTCTACTATTCTTTTTTGTTCTTCGATCGGGGGGACGGGAATTATAAGATCAGATAGCTTTGAAGCGTTGAATCCTCCTTGCGCGCTTCCAACAATTCCTAAAGAAATATCGTTCCAATATGTTGGAGTTTGAAAATATTTTGCAATAAATTCTGGCAATATATCGCAATCTGTTAATCGTAGTCTTATTAGGTAAGAAGCCGCTACAGACTTGGGTGGTTTTTTAATTAAGTAACTTTTTCCTGTTGTAGCTCCTGTACGTGCAAAAACAATATCATTATCAATTAACTTATATTTCTCGTAGTCAATCTCGCTAATTGAGCAATATGGAACAGTTTTCCAATCAACGAAATTATCTTGAATATCTGTAATTCTCAAAAAAAGTGAGTCTGCTTTATTAAAAGATGCTTTTGCGGTATAACCGTAGTTAATTGTAGAAATATCACCTAATCTTTTTGTTTTCCATTCACTCATAAAATCTCTCCAATACTTGTAAAAATCTCCGCACTTACTTTAATTTTTTTGTTTTCTATCAATTTTCATAATCGAAACTCGATGCTGGTTGAGCGAAGCCGAATGCTGGTTGAGCGAAGCCGAAACCACCCTTCCCATCAGCTAGGAGAAGACCCCAATAAATCGGAAATCGCCTCTAAAATCGACCCACTTTCCCGGTCCAATTCCGCAATCTCCGCTAAAATTTCCTCCGGCTCGCGTAAAGGATCGCCCTCTGGCGCGTTGGGATTTTTCACCGACAGATCGAAGGAACCAGGATCGACTTCTTCTAAGTCTAAAAACCAAGAGCGCTTCGATAGCTTAAAAGTCGATTGAAACTCGATGAACTCCTTCAAATCATCATCATTGAGCGCGTTTGTTTTTCCCAGACTTCGCCCCGGTTCGAGTTGATAAAACCAGATTTTCTGCGTCGGCGAACCCTTAGTGAAAAATAAAACCACCGTCTTTACCCCCGCCCCTAAAAAGGTCTTAGCGGGACAATCCAAAACCGTATGGAGATTACAGGACGAGGTTAACTCCCTCCGTAACTCTCTAGAGGCGTTGTCCGCGTTCGACAGAAAGGTATTCTTAATAACGATCGCTCCCCGTCCCCCGGTTTTCAAACTCTTGATAAAATGCTGGAGAAAAAGAAAGGCCGTCTCTCCGGTATTGATCGTGAAATTGCCGCGGATCTCCTTGCGTTCATTGCCTCCGAAGGGGGGATTAGCTAAAACGATGTCATAACGATTCTTCTCTTGAATCGCTTGAATATCTTCGGCCAGGGTGTTGGTCTGAATAATATTCGGAGCCTCGATCCCGTGCAGGATCATATTCATTACCCCGATAATATAGGCTAAAGCCTTTTTCTCCTTGCCGAAAAAAGTCCTCGTCTGTAGCGTTTCTAGCTCTTTCGTACTCAGATCGGCCTTACTGTGGCGTAAATACTCGTAGGCCTCGCAGAGAAACCCCGCCGAACCGCAGGCCCCGTCATAAATCGTCTCCCCTAATTGCGGTTTAATCACTTGAATCATCGCCCGGATCAGGGGCCGCGGGGTGTAGTACTCGCCCCCGTTTCGCCCCGCATTGCCCATATTTTTGATCCTGGTTTCGTAGAGGTCCGAAAGCTCGTGTTTCTGCTGTTGCGTGCGAAACTGAAGCCGGTCGATACTTTCGAGAACTTCCCGCAGGTTATACCCGCTCTGAAACTTATTCCGCACCCCCGCAAAAATTTCCCCGATCTTAGCCCCGAACGTCCCCGGTTCTGCGTATTGCTTGAATCCCTGAAAGTAGGGAAATAGGTCGCTATTGACGAACTCGATCAGATCGTCCCCTACCTTGGCGGTTTTCAGCAGTTCACCCCTCCCGTCCTTGGGGTAGGCCCAATTCGACCAGCGATAGGGTTCGTCTAGTAACGGATCGTAGTCTTCCCCCGTCAATAATGCCCGATTCTGGCGATCGACTGACCGATCGTCGAGATATTTCAAAAAGAGAATCCAGGAGATCTGTTCTGCGTAATCCAACTCCGTGGCGCATCCCGCCTCTTTTCGGAGAATATCGTCGATATTCTTAAATGTCTGCTCGAACATAGGAAAAAGATTAGATACTCTCAAATCTTACCTCGATCGCTCCCTTATCCTGAGCATAGATTAGACCTCTTGCAAAAGTCTTAAGTCGATCCTTGTACAGCAACATTTTTGAAGATTATCAACTACTAATAAATAATTAACTCAAAGTCCCTCCCATTATTGTTTCTATCGTTTGTTTTCGGATTTATGCAAGAGGTCTA
>NZ_JADBUN010000290.1:0-3747 GCF_020245625.1 Microcystis sp. M049S2
CTGCATTATTCACCAACTGGCAAAAACCTGATTGTGAGGACATCTCAAAAAACAGACTGTTTTTCAGCCAGATCGCTAGATGAACTTCTTGCCAAGGCTTTCGAGGATTTTCCAAAGTCTTCATGAATAATGCAGGTTAGACTTTTTTGACCTCAAAAAGTGCCTACCATTGGAGTGATCGGGGGTAAAATTCCTGGACTTTTTCCCTGAAAATTAGGTAACTGACTACCTCAAAATCGCTAAAACCCTACACCCCACACCCCACACCCCACACCCTGCCACCACGAAAAACTTTTTCAGCAGACCCTAACTAATCTCTGATCACTAGGGGCGATTGCAGGGTAATATTTAAATCTCGATCAGGGTTAACAGAGTATAACTGCGCGGAACTACCACCGACAATTCCCGCCGTCGGTAAACCCCATCCTGCAAGGGTTCCCACGGCTGCCCCCGCTAAAACATCGAGAACTTCGATCTTGCGATCGCCTGTAAGAGCAGCGATCGCTGTGGCTGCCCCCGCACCGGCGACGGTTCCCGCTAAGATATCTTGAGTTTTTGCCCCTTTACGCACGGTTTCAGTGGTAGTAATTAATCGGGAAGTGGCATTGAGGGGAATGGTGCGATTGCCCCCATCGAGGGCAATTTCATCGGCAATAAAGCGCACACCTCGGCCCGCCGCTTCTAAAGTACCCTTCACTTCACTTCCCGCTGCAATCACCACACTCCCATTCCGATCACGAATATCTCTGGCTACGGTTAAAGTCAGAGGAATAACATCACTTTTAGAAACTAAAATTTTATCGGCTTTCTCGTAATTCAAAGGGATAACTGTTCCGGCCGGAATCGAGATTTGTTGGGCGATGAGACGTTGCCGATTAATATTACTTTGAGCGAGGACGGGAAAAGTACCGGACATCGACCCCATCAGCAGGGTAATCAGTAAAGCTGTGCCGGCTCTAGTACCAGGATTGATAGACATAGCGGTTATCCTCTCAAAAAACAACAGTGAACTTTCTCTGTTTCTAGATTATTTTTTTCTGTCTGTCATGTCAGTCCCCTCCACAGGGAATTTTTTCCCTCTCTATAGGGAAAAAAGTAGAATAGGGGAATTTCTGCGTTTTGTCCAGCGACCGCAAAAGAGAGCCGAAAAGCCTAGAATAGTAAAAAACCTTGGATTGCCATCGTCTATGGAACTCGCTGCCGGAAAAATCCTTAGTCATCGCTACCAAATTATCCGTCAATTGGGAAAAGGGGGATTCGGACAAACTTTCTTAGCCTGCGATCGCCAGTTACCCAATCAAAATCGCTGTGTGATCAAACAATTTCAACCCCAGTGCCGGAATGCCGAAACTGTAGCCATCGCTAGACGACTGTTTGAAACCGAGGCGAAAATCCTGCAAGAATTGGGCAATCATCGCCATATTCCCCGTTTATTTGCTTATTTTGAGGAAAATGGGCAATTTTTCCTCGTGCAAGAATACATTGAAGGGGAAGATTTAGCCACAGAAATTACTGCCGGTGTCTATAGGCAAAATGAAGAGAAAGTAGTGGCTTTATTAACAGAAATTCTCTCAATTCTCGAATTTGTCCATCAGAAACAGGTGATCCATCGCGATGTTAATCCCTTCAATCTTATTCGTCGTCGTCAAGATGATCAATTGGTTTTAATTGATTTTGGCGCTGTCAAACAAATTAGCACGCAAGTAGTTCAAGAAGGTAAAACCGTTTCTACAGTCGCTATCGGTACCCCTGGTTATTTCCCCAGTGAACAGGCCCAAGGTTATCCCCGTTTTAGTAGCGATATTTATGCCACTGGTATGATTGGATTACAAGCTTTAACCGGTAAAGCTCCCGAAGATATTCCCTTGGATTCTCGCACGGGGGAAATTCTCTGGCAACATTTGGCCATGATTAGCGCCGAGTTTAGTGATGTTATCGAGCGCATGATCCGCTATGATTTTCGTCAGCGTTATACCAGCGCCAGTGAAGCATTAATCGCTCTGAGAAAATTAGGGAAAATTCATCATCTCGATCCGAAAAATACCCAGGCGGTGAAATCTCAAAGTCAAGTTGCTCGTCAAGGGAAATCTTGGCTAACAAAAATCTTGTTTGTATCGGGGACAATTGGTTTAATAGCTGGTGCTTATCTGGGTTTTGACTATTGGCAAAATTCCCGTAATTCTATTAATTACTATCAACAAGGCCAGACTTTTTATCAACTCAAACGTTATACCGATGCCCTTAATTCTTATGATCAAGCTTTAAAAATTAATCCCGATTACCTTGAGGCATTGCAAGGACAAGCTGATGCTTTATTGGCTTTAAAAAGATACTCGGAAGCTTTAAATACCTACGAAAAAGCTATTCAAATTAACCCAGATTCCGCTTGGCAAGCTTGGCTCGGTCGCGGGGAAGCTTTAGATAAATTAGGCAAAAATCAGGAGGCTTTAGAAAGTTTTGAGCGGGTCTTATCTCTTAATCCTGCTGCTAGTCAAGCTTGGCAAGGTAAAGCCGATATTTATCTAGAACTGCAACAATATTCCGCCGCCCAAAAAGCTCTTGAAAAATTGTTAACTTTTCAAAAAAATGATGCCAAAATATGGTATAAAAAAGGTTGGTCATTACAAAATCTTGAGGATTATGAAGGGGCAGTTAAAGCCTACGATCAGGCTCTAGCGATCGAGTCAGATAATGCCTTAATTTGGTATCAAAAAGGAAATAGTTTGTATCAATTAAATAAAATTAATGATGCCTTAGAAAGTTATAGCAAAGCCGGACAATTTAATCCCCAATTTTCCCAAGCTCACTATAGCCAAGGGATTATTCTGCAAAAATTAGGCCGCAATTCAGAAGCTTTGGAGGCATTTACGCAAGCAACCCAAGCCAATTCTAATTATTATCAAGCCTGGTTAAATCAAGGGGCATTACTTCATCAACTGGAAAGATTTCAAGAAGCGATCGCATCCTACGAAAAAGCTCGCCGTATTTCTTCCCAAAAATCTGAAGTTTTTATCGGTATCGGTAACGCTTGGTATCGTTTAGGCGACTATTCCCAAGCCATAATCGCCTATCAACAGGCGATTCAAAGACAAAAAGATAACCCAGAAACCTGGAAAAGTTTAGGCAATAGTTGGTTTAAACTCGGTCAATACGAGCGAGCGATTCAAGCTTATCAAGAATCACTTCGTTATCGTTCCAATGACCAAGAAGTGCAAACACAAAAACAACTGGCAGAAACTCGCTGGCAAGAACTTCAGCAATCTCCCCAAAACCAAACCCCGAAAGTGGATAATGAGGAACCTGTTCCCTAACTTCCGCTCTTTTTCTGGAGCTTTATCGCTTTTTACCAGTATTTCTCCGCCATAATTCCCGTCCTTGATAAAACTGTTTTTTCAGTTCTCCCAAGTGCCAATAAGCTCCCACCATATCTTTTTGTCTCCCTTTTCGTCTATAACCACCATTATTTCTTCCCCATCGACTAGATTTAGAATTAATATCAAATCTGGTTATATCTGAAATTAGTCCCAGATGTAGATATACTTTGCGCGGCTACAACTTGCATTTTTTACTCAAGGACAATAATATAGTTTAAGAGTCATAAGTAGCTGGTTATAATTAAATTAAAAATGGATTTTAGGTTCGATCCCCCCTGCCCCCCTTGATAAGGGGGGTGCCGATCCCCCCTTAGTCCCCCCTTTAATCCCCCCTTAATAAGGGGGGCATCTGACAACTTTTAACGCCTACCTA
>NZ_JADBUN010000291.1:0-4911 GCF_020245625.1 Microcystis sp. M049S2
CAGTTTCTCTGCACGTTGAGCAACTTCTTCACGGCTTAAAAGGATTGCTTGCATATACTAACTCCCGATTGCGATTTGACTTCTGGAGACTTCTCTATAATATCTCACAGGTCTGTAGGATGAGCTAATGCCATCCTACTAAGTCTCTACAAGATTGGCTGCTACCCAGTGCCTTCGGCATTGCACTTAAACCCACAGCTTCAATAAATCTGCATGGTGCGTTCCCCAAAAATCGATCGGTGGGGCGGTAGAAGTTGCATTAGGGAACGCACCCTACAAGATCAGCGTGATGCTACGCAGTGCCTTCGGGATCGCACTTAATTAAAGATAAAAACTAGGCTTTAGCTTTCAAAGGAAATCTTTCAGGATTTTTAATAATTTCTTTGCTTAAATCTACATCTAAATCTGGCCAATAAAAATGATTGGGAAAAGGCTCTTGTATATTTAAAATTTTTCTAATAGTGACATCTTGAAACCAAGGAAAATCTTGATAGGAAAGAAACATTTCTTCATTGTTTGCCAGAATCCATATTCCATGGGAAGAAATATGAGTTACTTCAGCTTGAGAAGTGTTTTGTCCAAGCATTTCTAAGTTCATTTTGTCGTTCCTCAATAATAGTTTCTATCGCTTGAAGATGATTGATGCTTACCCTTTGTTTATTATAGCAAATATTCAGTTAAAAATACAAGAGGGAGAAGCAAGAGCCTAAAAATCCCCCTCAACTGGGCTAAAATTAAGGGGGAATCAGTTATATAAAAAAAGCAATTTAACCAACGTTAGTGGGTTATTTTTCGAGGGAATTAGAGCGTTTTACTTTCCGTTTTAGGGTTGCACCTGCACCAAGTATTCCAAGGGATAACACTCCTAATATAGAAGAAGGTTCAGGAATACATACTTCTTTAGAATAATCATAGGCTGTAGAAAAACTAGCAGCTTCGCTAGGACTACCTACAGGAAAGAATGAAGCTGTTGCAAGCAAATAAGTTAAGGGATTTTCAACAATACCACTAAGATCAATAATGGTTGATGTACCTGGTTGGAGCGTAATTGAGCTAGGTAAACCACTTACTAGAGTACCTGTGGGTATTGCGAAATCATTCAGGTTAAAGTTTAATAGATCATTTCCCTCAAAGACTTGAATACTATCATAAGTGACGGCAAAAGACTCTTCATTAGAAAGAAATAAAGATAAAGGTGAATTTCTACCAATTCGTGTAGTAGCACCAAAAATGTTTTTTATTTCGCCTACATTCACTCCATCTGCTGTCCAATAAGTTGCTTTGCCTAAAACTGGCCTACATTTAGAACAGTCGCTGTCGTATAATAATTCCGCTCGTTTTTTGCTAGTATCACCAGTCCCAGGAACAACAAAATTATCGGCAGGTACTGGAACTGGACAATCAAAAATTAACCCTTTACCATCAGGATCAGGATTTTTGGGAGTGCAATTACGCATAGTGTCGCCATACTTAATGGTTACATTCTTAACTTTTTGTTGAAAACGGAAATGAGCATCATTAACATCTCCACCCGTATCATTCTGAATAGTAATTGACCAAAGATTAGCCCCATAGACCTCAGTTATAGTTCCTAAAATAGCTAAGTTTGTTATGATAATTGTCGAAAGGTATTTAAGCATAGTTTTGCTCCTTGTTTAGTGTGTTGAGATTAAAAAAATCTTTCTGGAATAATAAACACCCCACAATTAACTGTCAAGACTTTTAAAGTTATATAAAGCTATATAAAGCAGTATTAAGACAAATAACTTAAATCTAAAAATAATATTAAATTGACCGTACACCTTATAATGTCATATAATGTCAGGTAAAAGCTTATTAATCTGGATTCTGTGTTTAACAATGAACAATTTTGATATTCACTCTTTAATTACAACTGTTGATAATCTCATCTTTTCCTATACAGGAGAGAATTTAGATGATGTTCAGTCTGAAATCTTAGAAGGGGTGATTAACCATCAAAAATATACAGAAATCGCTAAAAATCATCATCGTTCCGAGAAATATGTTAAGGATGTAGCTGGTAAGCTATGGAAAACCTTATCGGAAATTCTAGAAGAAGAAGTTAATAAAGCCAATCTTAGGTCTAGTCTGCGAAGGTATTATTATAATGTCGCTAACAATAATGTCGTTAACGGTGTCCAAATTAATAAAGGTCATATCTGTAATCAACTACCAGAAAATCAATTGCAAAAATCTAATCTTGCTGAAGAATATAAACTCGAAATCGCTACAGAATTGATGAAAGAAGGCTTAACCGTAGAACAAATTGCTAGAGTATTAAAACTTCCCTTAGAATTAGTTAAAGAGCAACTTAAAAAACCTAAGCAACCTAATTAATGGTGGTATTTGGCACTGGCAGAGCATTTCTAAGTTCAATAATAATTTCTATTTTAATAAACTTCATCATGAGAGCCAATATCAACGAGACAACCATTAAGGTTACAATGAAGGAATCAGATTTCAGGAAATAGCCATGAAACGAGATGAGGTACTAACAATTCTCGCAAAACACCGAGAACAATTAGAAAAACTAGGGGTAAAATCTCTGTCTCTATTTGGTTCAGTAGCAAGGGATGAAGCACGTTTTGACAGTGATGTAGATTTATTGGTAGAATTTAGTAAAGCGGTAGGGTTATTTGAGTTTATCGAGGTACGACTTTACTTAGAAGATATATTAGGATGTTCTGTTGATTTAGGTACTCAAGATTCTTTAAAAGAACATTTACGACAACCTGTATTAAAGGATGTGATTAATGCCTTTTAGAGATTGGCAACTTCGTCTTCAAGATATTATTGAATCCATTGATGAAATCTTGGAATGGACGACTAATATGACCTTTGAAGATTTTAGCTCAAATCGAGTGACTCTTAAAGCAGTTCTTTATAATTTAGGAATTATTGGTGAGGCATCTAGAAATATTCCTAGTGAGGTACAATTGCGTTATTCTCAAATTCCTTGGCGTTTAATGGGAAATATGCGAAATGTCATTTTTCATGAATATTTTCGGGTAGAATTGGCAATTGCTTGGCGGACGATTGAAAATAATCTAACTCCATTGCGTTCACAATTACAGGAAATTTTAGAAAATGAAGCCGAAAATTAATCTATAAAATTCCCCCCCAACTTATTCAATTAAGGGGGAATGAGTTATATAAAAAAGGCAATTTAACCGACGTTAGCGGCTTCTTTTTGTCCCGATTGAGTGGATCATGTTTTCCAGTGGATTAAGCTTTCCTAATCCAGCCAATCGGCGAAGCTTAACTAATAAAAATCCCCCCTAAGACCGGGGGATTTTTTTCAGGGTAAAATAGCAGAACTTGAAAGCCAAGCTTAGAGATATTATCTTAGACTTAAATGCTGATGCTATTGAGTATTAGAGAAGGTTTTAGATAGGTATAGGGTACGATCCGTTTTTGATTATTGGCATCAATCTCTTGTTCGTTCATATTGAGATTTTGCTGAAATTGTCGAAGGAAGCCCGTAATTGTTGCTTGATCACCCTCGGCAAAAACCTCCTCAAACTTCCGGCCATAGAGTTCTCGAAAAGCTTTATCGTAATAGCCCAATCGATCGTATCGATAGTCGGATAAAGTGAACAGACTTTGTAACTGATCGGCAGCCTTTTTATAAGGAGGCAATAGCTGAAGAATGTCTTTTTCGGTAATTGATCCTCTGGCATCTCCAATTATTGATCCTGTAGTATCCTTAATCGCTTCTGGAAGATCACAGTAAGCGGCCAAGGGCATATTAGCGGCAAAAGTCATGTAATCATACTGACCATAGTTAACAGCCGAATGCAGTGGCCCGCAGATAAAAATCATTGTGGTAACGACTTCAATTAAGTCCTCTACATCCGTAAAATTGGCCGGCATTCCCTTCACATTGCCCCCTTGATCTGCCGCAGAATTAGATAATTCTCCGGCCCATGCTTGCAATTCTTGATCGTTAGTGATGTCTTGGGGGTTTGGGTAAAAATAATGGAGATAATCAGAAACAAACTGATTAATAGACTGCCAAACCAGCATCCCATCATCCCGGTAAGGGTAGTGGGGTAGTCGTTCCGTATCGTCCATACCCCGGTTACTTATTTCTTTAGGAAAGGCAAAGTCTCGAAGATTCCAGTTTGCGTAGGCATCCTTAACCAGTGCCATCGACTCGCCCAAGGTGCCGGCCAATAATTCATCCACCGGTCCACCAGGGTTGATCAGTCTCTCTTGTCCCAGATGGTTGTTCGTTAACATAAATCTTAGGTGTGGCTTAAGCAGAAGACTGAGGGGATGATTTTCTGCCAGTTGCCGGGCCGTGCCGATCGCGATCGGTTCCATGACAAAATGAGTTCGACAGAGATGGGAATTCATCTCGTGGTGATTGCTATCGGCCACCTGAACACAAATTTTGGCAAATAGCCAAGCAAGGGGGTTTTTCTCAAAAGGAGTATAAAGCTTTTCCGCATTTTCCCCAAATTGGATAGCGATCGGAACTAATTTGCCCCGATCTCTGATGCCACTTTTCCGCCACCAAAAGAAGGCCCTGGGTTTCGGTAAATATTTTCGCCCTTTGGCATGGGTTCCCCCTTGAACCAAAGAGGGACCGAGATAATTAATGTCCGTACCCGTATAATCGGCAATATAAATGTTTCCCGCTGCTAATTCTTGATTGACCTGAAACAATGGCTCGAAATCTGTCTTAGAACTAGGGATTTGATTGAGAACTTGGGCGCGAGCATCCCCCGGCTTCAGTAAACGTAATACTAGCCTGCATTATTCACCAACTGGCAAAAACCTGATTGTGAGGACATCTCAAAAAACAGACTGTTTTTCAGCCAGATCGCTAGATGAACTTCTTGCCAAGGCTTTCGAGGATTTTCCAAAGTCTTCATGAATAATGCA